>CAYZDM010000008.1:0-18110 GCA_964476875.1 uncultured Sandaracinaceae bacterium
CCAACGAGTCTACGAGCGTCCGTGCAAGGAACAACCCCAGACCCATTCGATCGCTGGTGTTCTTCGTCGTGAAGAAGGGGTCTGGGGCACGTTTCACGGCGTGGTCGTCCATTCCATGCCCCTCATCGACGAAGCGAAGCTCGACCGCTCGTTCGATCTCGTGCACCTCGAGCGCGACGCGACCGGATTCACAGGCATCAAACCCGTTTCGGGTGATGTTCTCGACCATCTGCACGAATGCATCGGGTGGCACGTCGATGGTCGGCACGTCGGTCGTGGTGATCCACCGTTCCGCTTGGTCAGGGCTCAGGCGATGGCGGACCTCCTCGAACACCTCCTCGACCGAGATCGCGGTCCGCGTCTCTCCGACGTGCTCGCCTCCCGCCGCGGCCATGCGATCCAGCACCACACGGCATCGTTCGAGTTCCTCTCGAATCAACACCGAGTCATCCACGAGGGCCTCGCCCCCCGGCAGCTTGCGTGCGTGGCGCTCCATCTCTTTGGCGGCCACCGCGATCGTACCGAGCGGCGTACCGAGCTCGTGGGCGGCGCCGGCGGCCAAGTTCGCGATCGAGGCGAGCTTTCCCCAGCGGTGGGTTCGCTCTTCGGCCTCGGCGAGCGCGCGCTCACGGCGCCGGAGCTCTAGGGACAACTGGCTCACGAAATAGGTGATCAAGGCGACCGCGAGTACCAGGGCGATGAACATCCCGTAGAGGTGGGTTTGAAATCCACCGCCGTGCCCCGCATGCCCAAGATGCTCGCTCGGGACGTGAACGACGAACAGGGCAGCAAACGAGACGACCGACAGCCCCGCGATCGTCCAAGTCCACTTGGGAGCCAGCATCACCGCCGACATGGCGATGTAGACGACATAGATGATGCTGAACGGATTGGTCGGTCCGCCGGCCAGGTACAACAAGCCCGTGAGCAGAACGACATCGAGGACCAAAAACGCGCCGAGGTGGCCGGCTTTGTCTTTTCGGGACGCCAGCCACACGTTCGACAACACGCCGACGCCGACGAGGCCCCAAATCGGAACGAAGGGAAGCTCGACCCCGAGGCCCTGCGTCGCTACCAAGACCGCGGCCGCCTCGATGGCCAACGCGCCCCAGCGCATTCGCGCCAACCACTCTGCACCCGTGGCCCGCGCTCGTTCGTCCGCGCTCACGACTCGGGCTGAGCTTCGCCGGACGCCTCTAGGTCGACGTTGCCGTACATCGATTCGGCGATCTTGTAGGCACTGAGCTCGAGCGTTTCGAGCGCGTCCTTGATTGCAATGGCATCAGCCTCGTCCACACACGCGTGCAACGACTGGATATCCGCCTCGACCTGCGCGACGACCTCTTCAGCCACCATCTCGCGACACTCGGCCACCGCGCGCTCGCTCGTGTACAGCAAGGCCTCGGCCGCATTTCGGAGCTCAGCCAGGTCGCGGCGCTTCTCGTCGGTCGTTTTGTAGGCATCGGCCTCGCCGATGATGCGCTCGATGTCTTGTTCGGTGAGCCCGCTCGACGCCACGACGACGATGTTTTGCTCGCGGCTCGTTCCCAAGTCTTTGGCGCTGACGTTCACCACCCCGTCGGCGTCGATGTCGAAGGTCACCTCGACCTCAGGCACGCCTCTTGGCGCCGGCAGGATCGGGGCCAACTCGAACTTCGCCAGCGACTTGTTGTCTTCGGCCATTTCACGTTCGCCTTGCAGGACGTGAATCGGAACGAAGCTTTGATTGTCGACGCTCGTTGTGAAGGTTTCCTTGGCGCGGGTGGGGACTGTGGTGTTCCGAGGAATCAACTTGTGGAACACCCCACCGCCGGTCTCGACGCCGAGGCTCAGCGGCGTGACGTCGAGAAGCAGGACTTCCTCCACCTCACCAGCGAGTGCCGCGCCCTGCAACGCCGCGCCCATCGCCACGACCTCATCGGGATTGACGCCCTTGTGTGGCTCCTTCCCGAAGAAATCCGCCACTTTAGATCGAACCAACGGCATTCGGCTCTGTCCGCCCACGAGTAGGATCTCGTCGATGTCTTCCTTTTTGACGGCGGCGTCTTCGAGGGCCTGTTGGCAAGGTCCTAGCGTCCTGTCGATGATCTCCGAAACCAGAATCTCGAGTTCGCTTCGCTTGAGCCTCGTCTCCAAATGCTTTGGACCGGATTCATCCGATGCGATGAAGGGCAGATTGATTTCCGTCTCGAACGACGAAGACAACTCGTGCTTTGCTTTCTCGGCCTGTTCCTTGAGGCGTTGAAGCGCGACTCGGTCGGTGCGTAGGTCGATCCCGCTGCTCTTCTGGAATCGGTCTGCGAGCTCCTCGACCAGTGCGTTGTCCAAGTCCTCGCCACCGAGGTGGGTGTCGCCCGCGGTCGACTTCACACTGAACACGCCGTTCGCGATCTCCAGAATCGAGATGTCGAACGTACCACCGCCGAGGTCGTAGACGGCGACGCGCTTGCCTTCCTTCTCTTCGAAGCCATACGCGAGCGCGGCGGCGGTGGGCTCGTTGATGATTCGGCGAACTTCCAGGCCGGCGATCTTGCCGGCAGCAATCGTTGCTGAACGCTGGGCGTCGTTGAAGTACGCGGGAACCGTGACAATCGCTTCCGCCACCTCGTCGCCAAGGTACGACTCCGCGACCTCTCGCATCTTCTCGAGGACCATCGCGGAGATCTCGGGTGGCGAGTACTGATGGCCTTCGATCTCGATCCAGGCATCTCCCCGCTCGCTTTCGACGACTCGGTAGGGCACCGCACGCATGTGCTTTTGAGCCGGATCCGCCTCGAATGGGAGTCCCATTAGACGCTTGATCGCGAAGACTGTGCTTTCCGGATTGGTGACGCCCTGGCGTTTTGCGACGCTCCCTACCCGGCGCTCACCGTCTTTGGAGAACGACACGACCGACGGTGTCGTCCTGCTGCCTTCTGCGTTTGGAATTACCTGCGGCTGTCCGTTGTCGACAAACGCGACGCAGGAGTTGGTCGTCCCCAGATCGATCCCGATGATCTTCCCCATCTTACCCTATATCCCTTTATACCCGAGGAGGGGCTTTGTCGCATCTTAGGGGGGCTATTCGGCGTCCGTGTTGGTGACGCCACCGTCGCTCTCGCCCTGATCACCCGTGCCGGTCGGCGGCTTGGCCACCACGACCATCGCCGGGCGTAGCAATCGCTCGCCCAGGTAATAGCCGGGAACGACTTCTGACATGATGGTCCCGGGAGCGTGTTCGTTCGTTTCTTCCTGCTGCACTGCGTCGTGGCAGGTTGGATCAAACAGATTACCGACGGTTGTAACGCGCTTGAGTCCCAATCGGCCGGCGATGTCCTCAAATCCGCGCAGCACCATGTGCACGCCTTCCGTGACCGCCGAGACCTCGGTTGCGTCTGTCATGGCGCTTGCCGCGCGCTCGAGGTTGTCGACGATCGGGAGCACCTCTCGGAGCGTGTCCTCGACGGTGCGTCGGCGAACTTCCTCGATCTCCTTGCGCGATCGTTTCCGGAAATTGTCGAAGTCGGCAGCGATGCGCAGCAGTTGCTCTCGCATGCGGTCACGTTCGGCGTGCGCCCTTTCGAGTTCCGATGGTTCGCCCTCGGTTTCCCCGGATTCATCCTCTGGGAAAATGACGTCCTCGTCTTCGCCCGTGCCGATGGTCGGTTCTTCCTCCGGCGGTTCTTCCGTTTGTTCGCTCATTCGCTCTACCCGTCTCTCTTTGGTTCCCTCAGGAGCCCTTGGATGCGCCAGGAAGCCTGCCGTCCAAAATGTCGCTTAGCACATCCGCCGCGAAGCCAACCAGCGGGATGTATTTCTTGTAGTCCATGCGTGTTGGCCCGACGATTCCGAAGGAGCCAACGCTGGTTCCGTCTCGGCGATACGGGCTCGAGATGACGCTGATGTCACCCACGCCGTCTAGCGCCGCTTCTGAGCCGATGAAGACCTGGACTCCGTTGGCCAGCAGGGTTTGTTCGAGGAGCTCCAGCAGCTTCTGCTTTTCCTCGAAAGCATTGAGATAACCCCGAATTTTCTCTGAATCGCCGAATTCGGGGCGATCGAATAGGGCTCCCTGACCCTCGATGACCACCTGGGCTCGTTCCATTTCGCTGTCGTCGACCGTGGCTTCGACCATCCGCCTCGCGTGCTCTCGCAGGACTTGATACTGGCCCTGTTCGGTGGCGAGGCGGACCGCAAGCACATCGCGAACGCTTCTCAGTGTTCGCCCGCTGACCAACTCCGCCAGGTAGTTGTTCACCCGCTCCAGCGTGCGGTCGTCCACATCGAGTTCTGTCACGAGCACCCGGTTTTCGACGCCACCCGAGCGCGTCACTAGGACTGCGAGTGCTCGGCCCGTTGAAAGCCGCATGAACCGAAGTTGATCGAGAGTCGCTTCTGCGACGGACGGTCGAGCGATGATGGTCGCGGTGCCAGTGAGGCGGCTCAGGAGTTGACCGGTTTCGCGCACAGCATCAGCGCCAGGCTCCAAAGCTTGCAAGCGTTCGATCAATGCGGTGCGGTGAACATCGGAGATTTCCCCGGCAGTGGCCATCGCGTCGACGAAGTAGCGGAAACCCGCATCGGTCGGAACACGCCCCGCGCTGGTGTGCGGCTGATGGACCAGTTCTGCGTCTTCTAGGTCCACGAGGACGTTTCGAATCGTTGCTGGCGATAGCTTGACGGCGTAGCGCTTTGCGATGCGTCGCGAACTGACGGCGTTGCCGGACGCGATGTACTCGGTCACGACCGAGAACAGGATTCGCCGATGGCGTTCGTCCAATGTCACCGTCACGTTCTAGAGAAAGTAGAAGGTCGGGGGGTTCTGTCAAGCCCGTGGGAGCGGACGGAAAATTGGGCTCGTGCCCCACTTTGCGGCAGGGTCGGCTGCGTGAGACACAGTGCCGCGCTTCTCCCCTTCTCGTTGATGGTGATGGCCATCATGACGGTTCCGACCCTAGTTCTCGATGAGCAAGGGCTTCCCCGCTATCGCAACCTGCGGGCAGAGCTCGGCGAACTTCGAGAGTCCAACGAGGAGTTGGTCCGCGAGATTGCCACACTCAAGGGTGAGATCGACGCCCTTCGGGCCGATCCGACCTACGTCGAACGGATTGCACGCGACGAACTCGGCATGGTCCGAGCCGAGGAATTCGTGTTCCAGTTCCCTCCGCGGTAGCGGTTCGGGTGGGCGGCTTGCCCACACTCACACGGATTTCTTGCTGAACGAGCGGCAGCGGGCGTAACACCGCTCTCATATGACGGCCCTGGTTCAGGCAGCGCTTCGCGTCAGGCGCACCGCTCGGTCGGCATGGGGACTGGCGGTTGGGTTCCTGCTCGCCGCCTTCTTGCTCGGTGGATTCTTTCTTCCTGGCAGTAGAGCGCTTGGATGGGGGCACGCAGCATGGGTCGCCGTGTGGGTCGCATTGTTCGGCCAGCGTGCCGTGAGCGCGTATCGGCAAGGAACAGATCCGAAGTCGGCGTTCGAGCTCGGGGTGTTGCTGCTCGTCGGTGTCCAGGCGTTGGTTCAGTTTCGCGGAGGCATCGCAAGCGACCTCTACCCTCTGACGTTCGTGGCCGTCGCCCTCGTCGCTTCGTTTGCTACGGGGCGCGCTGGCATCGGCGTCGTCGTCTTCGCGCTAGGACTCGCCGTGTCGACCGGCTTCTTCGGCGAGCACGTCACCGACCCGGCGCGGCTCGGCTTGAACGTGATCTTCATCGTGTGCTTCGGGGCTCTCAGCCACGTGTTCACTCGCGCCGAGATCGTTCGTGTCCGGCGGAAGTCGGAGCTGGAGCTCGCGGCGCAGAAGGAAAAGGTGAAGGACGACACGCGCCTGTTCCGCCTCGTGGCGCCCTCTTCAGATGGCGTGAGGGATGAAGAGCGCCTCTATCAGACCAGCGTTCAGGAAGTCCGCCAGGCGCTCTACCACGCCCTGCAGCTCCTCCATCAGACTCTCGATCTACACACCTGCGTGCTGCTCATGCCCACGGGCGAGGGCGAGCACCTGCGTATCACCGAGCTGGTCACGAAGAGCGACGACATCGCCGATGGCCCGTTTCCGCTCGGTGCAGGGGCGGTGGGGGCGGCCGTTCGGCGTCAGTTGACGACTAGTCTCCAGGAGATTCGGCCGGGTTATCAGGGAATTTGCTACTATCGGGGTCCCGCGACGGTGCGATCATTCATCGCCGTTCCGGTTCTCGAGCGAGGTCACCTCCGCGCGGTGCTTTGCGCCGACCGCGTCATCGCCCGTGGGTTCGGCACCGAAGAAGAAGAGCTGCTCAGAGACAGCACCTCGCACATTCTCCGGGCCTTCGAGAACGAGCGTGTGTTCGTTCAGCTCGAGAGTGCCAAGCGTGAACAAGAGACGCTCTATCGGGTTTCGCAATCTCTCAGCACGGCGCTCACCCAGGACGCCGTCATGGAAGTTGGACTGACGGCCGCTAAAGAGATCGTGTCGCATGACTTTGCGGCGATCACCGAATACCAACCCGATGGTCGGCGCCATGTCGTTCGACGCGCGGCCGGCGAGCGAGCGCTCGATTTTCAGGGACTCCGTTTCCGCGACAACACCTCGCTGACCGCGATGGTCGTCAAGAACCGACACTATCTCCCGTACCGTGGCGAGTTCGATCCGAAGCAGCAGGTTCTGTTCACCAAGAAGGCCAAGCTCAAGGGGATGGAATCCCTGCTCGTGCTCCCACTGGTCGCCCGGGAAGAACCGATCGGTACGTTGATCGTGGCTGCGAAGTGCCCGTCTTCGTTTGGGACGTCGGTGCGAGAGACGCTGCAAGCCCTCTCTAACCAACTCGCGGTCGCCATGGCCAACGCGCGCGCCGTCCGACAGCTCGAGGAGATGGCGACCACCGACGGGCTCACGGGCTGTCTCAACAAGCGCGCGCTTTTCGATCAAATGGAGCAGAAGCTCATGGCCGCGCAGCGATTCGGCAGGAAACTGTCTCTCATCGTGACCGATTTGGACCATTTCAAGGCGGTGAACGACACCTACGGCCACGCCGCTGGGGATCGGGTGTTGAAGGAGCTCGGTGGCGTACTCAGGCGGGTCAAACGAGAGACTGACCTCGTGGCGCGATTCGGTGGCGAGGAATTCTGCGTCCTTTGCGAGGAGACCGACGCGCGCGGCGCGCGGTTGCTGGCGGAGCGAGTGCGCGAGGAGCTGGAGAAGACCGAAGTGCTCACCGAACTCGGTCCGCTGAAGGTGACCGCGTCTCTCGGGGTCGCGACCTTTCCGGATCACGCGTCGACGGCTGCCGACCTCTTCGTGCAAGGCGACAAAGCTCTCTACGAAGCCAAGAACCGCGGTCGCAATCAGGTTTGCACGGTCTAGTCCGCGGCGTGATGATCGCGTGTCCGGCGTTCAAGGGCACTTGAGCTTGAGCGTCTCGGGATCGAGCATCCATTGGAAGCGGCCCTTGCCGCCTTCGATGCTGGTCAGACAGACCGCGGAAGTCCGAAACGAAGGGAACGTTCCAAGCTGGCAGAGGTGCGCGGCGAGGACGCCAACCTTCGGCATGTGCGTCACCATCACGATCACGTCATCGTCGGCTGCGTGCTCGAGCGGCTCGAGCGCCTGTGCCGTGGTGCCGAACTCGCTCGACAAAGCGGTTTGTACTTCGATGGGGCCGCCGAAGTCGGGATGGGTGGCGGCCAGGATCTCGGCGGTCTGCACCGCGCGGACCAAAGGGCTCGTGTAGACGCAGGAGTATCGGAGATCCAGCCTCACCAGTGCCTTGCCGACATTGGTCACCGTGCGCCTACCCTCATCGGTTAGCCAACGATTGTCGTCGGTCGGCGCGGAGCGCATGTCGACGGCCTCCCCATGTCGCACCAGCAAAACGCGCATAAAGGGGAGCTTGGCATGCCCGCTACGAATCGTCTCGCGAACTGTGTGCCGAAAGGGCAAAACTCTCTTCTGGGGCCAGCACCAAATTGTGGCGCGCGTACAATGCAAACCACAGAAGGCCGAGCCCGTACCAAACCGCAGCGCCCAGTACGACCTTTTGATAGATCGGGTCTGTGACGAAGAGGGCGACCAGCGTGACGACCGCAATGAGCAGGGCCACTACGGCGCCCGGCACGCCCAGGGGGCTCCGGTAAGGTCGATCGATGTGGGGCAATCGCAGGCGCAGCAAGATGAACGACAGCATCTGTAGGGCGTAGGCGATGACGGCCCCAAACACCGCCATGTTGAGCAGCACCGCGCCGACGGGATGCTCCGGACCGAGCGCGTGAATGCCGTACGCGACCAGATACCCGAGGAGGGCTCCAACCAGGAGGGCCACATGCGGCGTCTGTCGACGCGGGTGCGTCCGGGACAGCCAGCGCGGGAAGTAGCCGGCGCGAGAGAGTGAGAAGATCTGACGCCCGTAGGCGAAGATGATGCTGTGGAAACTCGCGATCAGGCCGGTGACGGCGACGAGTGCGAGCACTTTCGCGCCGAGCCCCTCTCCGAAGATGGTCTTGAAGCCCTCGAACAGCGGCTCGGCGGAAGCACCGAGCGCTTCGGAGCCAGGCCGAATGCCCGCGTTCAGAAAGAGCGTCAGAAAGGCTGCGACGACGAGGGTGAGCAGGCCGTAGAGTAGTCCGCGCGGGAGGTCACGGGCCGGTGTGTGGGCCTCCTCGCCAGCAAGTGGAAGCTGCTCAATCGCCAGGAAGAACCAGATTGCGAACGGGAGCGCTGCCAGAATCCCCGCCGCGCCGTGTGGCAACCAACGACTTTGTCCGGGGTCGGGCTCGATGTTGAGTGCCCACTGCATGTCGAAGTGAGGGATCGCGGAAACCCAAAACACCACGAGCACGCCTAGCGCCAATGCCGTGATCACTACCGTGAACCGAAACGTCGCTTCGACTCCGGCGACGTTCAATCCAACGAACGCCGCGTACGCGGCGAGCCACCATAGGGGTTCGGCGCTGGTGGGCGTTCCGAAGATGGCGCCCAGGTATCCGCCGATGCCGACGACGATCACCGCCGGCGTCAAGATGTACTCCATGTTCTCTGCCAGACCCGTGATGTAGGCGCCCCAGGGTCCCATCGCGGACCGCGCAAACGAGTACGCGCCCCCGGCATGTGGGAGGGCGGCCGTCATTTCGGCGATGCTGAAACAGAGGCCGGCGTACATCACCGTGATGATGATCGTCGCGATCAACAGCCCCCCGAACCCGCCCGCTGCCAAGCCGAAGTTCCATCCGAAGAAATCGCCTGAAATCACTGCGCCAACCCCAAGCGCCCAGAGCGACCACACCCCAGCGTATCGGCGCAAACCGCGTTTCTCGAAGTAGTGGTCGGCTACCGGGACGTACTCGACGCCCTGCCCCTTCTTCTTCATGGCGCGGAGTGTAGCGGTTTGTCGGGACAGGCGATAAGGTTCCGCGCATGTTGCCGATCGATCTTTCGGGGAAACGGGCATTCGTTGCCGGCGTCGCAGACGATGGCGGGTTCGGGTTTGCGATCGCGAAGGCGCTCGCGACGGCGGGCGCGTCGGTTTGTGTGGGCACGTGGCCGCCGGCACTCGGCATATTCGAGACGCTGCTGCGTCGCGGGAAGCTCGACGCGTCCCTCGCGATGCCCGACGGAGGCAAGCTCGAGTTCGAAGCGATCTACCCGCTCGACGCCGAGTATGACGCGCTCGAAGATGCGCCCCAGGAGCTGCGGGAGCAGAAGCGGTACCGCGAGCGGGGCGATTTCAGTATCGATGGGGTGGCGGCCCGGCTGCGTGACGATTTCGGCGATTCGTGTCTCGACATCGTCGTGCACAGCCTTGCCAATGGGTCTGAGGTCACCAAACCCCTGATGGAGACGAGTCGGGCCGGCTATCTCGGGGCGCACGGCGCCAGCGCCTATTCGTTTGTCTCGCTCGCCCAGCGCATGCAGCCGTTGATGCGTCCCGATGGTGCGCTCCTCGCATTGTCTTACCTCGCGAGTCGCGGGGTGGTGGCTGACTACGGCGGAGGAATGGCGTCCGCGAAGGCGGCCCTCGAGACCGACGCGCGCATGTTGGCCTTCGAGATGGGACGGCAGGGCGGCCATCGAGTGAATGTGATCTCGGCCGGGCCCTACGCGTCACGCGCGGCATCGGCGATTGGGTTCATTCACAAGATGATCAAGTACTATGAGATGAACGCACCGTTGACCGATGCGCTTCAAGCCGGCGAGGTCGGCAATGCAGCCGCGTTCCTTTGCAGCCCCCTCGCGAGCGGGATTACCGGCACGGTCCTCTACGTCGACAAGGGTTTTCACGCGATGGCGGCGCCAGCGGACGTCTCGGGTCTGATCGACGCCCTCAGCGGCGACTAGGCCGCGGCCATGTCGTGCTGTGCGGTGGGCCGGATGCTGCTGGTTTCCGGTGCGACGTGCAGTGTGGCCACGAGCGCGCGCTCGGTGGACACGCGTTCGCTCAGCCAAGGGTCGAGGGCCCGCATCAACGCGCGCGCTGAGGGGTAGCGGGCCGCTGGTCGACGGCTAAGTAGCTTGGCGATGAGATTGTCCATCTCGTCATCGACGTAGGCCGACAAGTGTCGGGCACGAGGCGCATCCTCTCGGATGATCCTGCGGAGCACAGCTGTCACGTCGGCCCCCGTGTAGGGCAGCTTGCCTGTAAGCGCTTCGAACATCGTGATGCCGACGCCAAATAGATCGGCGCGCGCGTCGACGAACGGGTTGCCGCTGGCCTGTTCCGGAGAGGCATAGCTCGGTGTGCCATAGACGCGGCCGCGTTCGCGCGCGCGTTCGTCGGGCGGGGCTGTCTCTGCGGCGCAGACCCCGAAATCGAGAACGTGAACGTCGAGCTCGCCGTGGCCGCCACGGTTGAGCAGAATGTGCTCGGGCTTAATGTCTCGGTGGACGTATCCGTGCCGGTGGACGCTGTGCAAGATCGAAGACAAGCGGGCGATGATGACCGCGATCTGCTGCTGTGGAAGAGGGCCGGAGCGTCGCAAGTAGGACGCTAGGCTTTCCGAGCGCATGTGCTTCATCACTAGGTAGGGCGATCCGTCGGAGAGCGCGCCATGGTCGATGACGGGCACGATCCCCGGATGGAACACCCGGCGAGCGACCTCGACTTCGCGTCGCACCCGGCTCACCAAGTCGGGGTTCCCCGCGTGGGTCGGCCGGAGCATCTTGATGACGACCCGCTCGAGGGTCGCCAGGCGCTCCGCCTCAAACACGATCCCCGTACCGCCCATCCCGATGGCGCTTCCAACACGGTAGCGACCATCCAAGAGCTGCCCTCGAAGTTCAACCCGCTCGTGCGACACCACCATCGCCCCGAACATCCAATAAACCCACGGTTTCAGTCAAAAAAGGGGACAGTCTCCTTTTTCGAGGGGTTAACCCTTTCAAAAAAGGGCCTGTCCCGTTTTCTTAGGGGGCGGCGCGGAAGCTGTTGATGGTTTCTCGTTCGTCGTAGGCGTTGGTGTAGCGGGTGGCGCGCCGGAAGGCGTCGCTGTCGACGACGATGGGGTACTTGAGGTGGTCGATCGCGCCCGATGGGATGTAGGGGAGGCCTAGGCGGCCGAGGCCCAACTTGAACACGGTGGCTGGGACGGCGAGCGGCCGGCGGCCCGCGGCTCGGACGATCGTGGATAACGGAACCGGGGACGGGCCTGAGACGTTGAAGATTCCGTGAAGTTTGTGCGCGAGGGCCGTGACAATCGCCTCTGCCGCGTCTTCCTCGTGAATGAAGTGGAAGAGTGGATCGAAGCCCATGATCAGTGGCACGTTCGGGCCACGCAGGAACGAAGAGAGCGTCCCATGCTTGCTTGGGCCGAGCGTATAGACGACGCGCAGGACGGCGGTCGCGATCTCCGGATAGCGCCACAACGACGAAGCCGCGTACAAGTCCGCTGCGACCAAGTCGGCCAGCTCCGGGAAGGTGTGGGCCGAAATCGGTGGCTCGTCTTCGGTGTGGTAGAGGGGGGAGTCGGCGGCCGCCCCGTAGAACGTGTGACGACCCACGAAAACCGCCTGTTTCACGCCATAGCTGTGGCAGTGATGAATGAACGCGCGGGTCCCGTAGAGATTGACGCGCATTCGGTCCGCGCTGCGGTGCTGCAGATGGGTGACGGTCGCCATGTGAATCGCGGCATCGGGTCGCTGCGTACGGAACACGTCTTCGGCGGTTCGCTTTCGGATGTCCGCTTGGAACAGTTCGATCGCATCGGGTGCTTCGGGCCACGGCCCGCGATCGATCCCGATGACCTCGTACCCGTGTTGCAGGAGCTTCAGAGCAGTTAAACGCCCCAGCATCCCACTGATGCCTGTTACCAAAACCTTCATTACAGCACTAGATCTTCTTCGGAGATCTCCTTCTCTCTGAGTTGCCGCCCTTGTCGAATCAAGTCGCGAATCCGCTCCTTCACCTCGTCGACCATGGCGCTGACGACCCCGTCGCGCTCATGCCCAGAACCCTCGAAGTACATCGGCTTGCCATAGAGCAGCTGAAACCTAGTCGGCTTGGGAATGAGGAAAATCCACTTAGTGACGGGGATGTAGGGGACTCCGAACATGCGGCCAAGTCGCTTCAGATTTGCGATGGTGGGGAGCGCGTCGCCTCCGCCCACGAAGCCAAACGGTATGATCGGGCTCTTGGTCTCGAGCGCGAGCCGCATGAACCCCGTTCCGAAGCCGACGAGCGAATCCGCGTCCTTCGCTAGCTTGGCCGTCCCGCGAGCGCCCTCGGGAAAGGCCAAGATGAGCCGCTCCGCCTTCAACAGGCGTTCCGCTTGGTCGGGGTTCCCGGTGAACTGACCCGTGCGGCTCATGATCCGGGAAGCTCCCGGGAACTCGTGAATGAACTTGTCGATCATGCCGTGGGGGAGGCGGGGAGGCTCGGCGTCCAGCAACATCGACCCCATCACCATCATGCCGTCGATGGCCACCCCACCGGAGTGGTTGCCGACGAGGATGCCCCGGCCCTGGGGCGGTACGTGCTCGAGCCCGAACACGTCGACCTTGAAGTAGTAGCGATAGATCCAGGCGAACGCCGAGACCAATCGGGTGAGGTCGTTTTTGTCGATCCCGTACGGGTCGATTCCGAACTTGTTGAACTGGAGGTCGAGCGCCTCGATACGGGCGGCGACCTCAGGATCGATGGGGAGCAGGTTATCGAGCAAAATGGCCTCGGTTGGTTCGGCGATCTGTATGTTGTCGTGGCAGAGAACGCAATCTCACTCCGCGTCGGGCTTGCGGATTCCAAGCGCTCGCATCTTCTTGTAGAGGTGGCTGCGCTCGAGTCCCAGGTCCGCGGCGGTCTTCGTCATGTGCCCGCCACGGAGCTCCAGCGCTCGAGCGATCAGGTCGCGCTCGGCGGCTTCGACCATCTCCCGAAGCGGCGTTTCGGGGGAAAAATAGCTTCCGGACCCACCGCTCGGGGCCATCGGCAGCAGCGCCCGGGCCTGTGCCTCGGTCACGGTCTCGCCCGGGGTCAGAATGACCAGACGTTCGACCAGGTTCCGAAGCTCCCGCACGTTGCCGGGATACGGGTAGGCTTTCAACAGCCGCATCGCGCCATCCGAGATCGCTTTGCCCGGACGCTCGTGCATCGCGCAGGCGAGCCCGAGGAAGTGCTCGGCGAGCATGGGGACGTCCTCGATGCGCTCGCCGAGCGATGGAACCGTCAGCGGCACCACATTGAGCCGGTCGAACAAATCAGCGCGAAACCTTCCGGCCTCGATCTCTTCCTCAAGCGATTTGTTCGTAGCCGCCACCACCCGCACATCGACTTTGACGGTAGTCGCAGCCCCGACTCGCTCGACTTCGCCCTCTTGCAGCACCCGCAGCAGCTTGGCCTGCATCTGAGCCGGCATGTCGCCCACCTCGTCGAGAAACAGGGTCCCACCGTGGGCACGCTCGAACTTGCCACGTCGTTGCTTGGTGGCGCCGGTGAACGCGCCCGCCTCGTGCCCGAAGAGCTCGCTTTCGATTAGGCCCTCGGGAACCGCCGCGCAGTTGAGCTTCTCGAGTGCGCCCGACGCTCGCGAGGAGCCCGCGTGAATCGCCGCGGCCACGAGCTCCTTGCCGGTGCCTCTCGCTCCGAGGATCAACACCGGCGCATTCGATCGCGCCGCCAGCTCAATTTGCTCACGCAGTCGGTTCATCGGCTGGCTGTCGCCGAGTAGGGCATCGCTGGCCCCAACCCGTTTTCGTAGCTCCCGATTCTCCTGTTGAAGTTCTCGAAGTTCTAGGCTGCGCGCGAGTGACAGACCCAGCCGTTCACTTCCGATCGGTTTCTCGATGAAGTCGTCCGCGCCGCGCCGCGTTGCCTCCATCGCGACCTCGACCGTGGCGTGCCCGCTCATCATGATGACGGGAGTCGTGATCTCCAGTTTTCTCAGCTCGTCGAGCATTGCAAGCCCGTCGATCCCTGGGAGCTGCACGTCGAGCAAGATCGCGTCGAAGGTCTGCTTCGCAAGCTTGTCGAGCGCGATCTCGGCGCTCCCGGCGACTTCGACCTCGTACCCCTCGAGGCTGAGCGCCCGCGAAACGGAGGTCAGAATGTTTCGTTCGTCGTCGACGACGAGAATCGTCGCGGCCGCCATGCGGCTACGCTAGCACACCCCGCGAAACCGGCCTCAGGTGCCGGTCTCGTCGGCTCGCTTTTTTCCGGGGATTGACCGCACGTAGGTCTCGGATACGCGCTGATTCGCCCGCAGCCAAGGAGTCAGGTCCGCCGGTGCTTCGGGTCGCGCATAGAGGTAGCCCTGCGCGACGTCGCAGCCATGGGCTCGCATGTACTCGAGCTGCGTTTCGGTTTCCACGCCCTCGGCGATCACCTCGAGGCCCAGGTTCTGCCCGAGGCCGATGATCATCTTCGAGATGGGTCCACCTCGGTCGTTCGACTCGACGCTCTGAACGAAATTCTTGTCGATCTTCAGCGCATTGAGGGGGAACTCGTGAAGATACGTGAGCGACGAGTACCCGGTTCCGAAGTCGTCGATCGCGATTCGCACCCCGATGTCGCGGATCGCACGGAGAAGTGCGCTGGTCTGCCCCGGGTCAGACATGAGGCAACTCTCGGTGAGCTCGAGCTCCAGGAACTCGGGTGCAAGCTTGGTTTCCTTGAGCGCACTCCGGACTTTGTCGATCAGCATCGGATCCTCGAATTGCTGCGCTGAGACGTTGACCGCGATCCGCATCGGCTCGAGGTCCATCTCGTGCCACTTCCGCGCCTGCTCGCAGGCGGTCTGCAACACCCACTCCCCGACTTCGTTGATCAAGCCGAACTCTTCGAGTCCTGCGATGAAATGGTAGGGGGTGAGGAGCCCTCGAGTGGGGCTCATCCAGCGTATGAGTGCCTCGACACCGATGATCGCCCCGGTCCGCAGGCAGAGCTGGGGCTGGTACACCAACTCGAATTCGTTCCGTTCGACCGCCCGGCGAAGGGCCCGCTCGAGCGCGTGCCGTGACTGCGCTTCTACCTGCATGGCATTCGCGAAGAACTGATAACGACCTCGACCCGACGACTTGGCCTGGTACATCGCGAGGTCCGCGGCTCGAAGCAGTTCTGAAAGATCGTTCCCGTTCTCCGGGTACATGGCGATGCCCACGCTGGTCGAAGTGTTCACCTCGTGCCCGTCGATGGTCGTGAGATCGCTCAGACTAGCCAGGATTCGTTCGATGACCGGAAGCACTTCCTTCGCTTCACTAACTCCCTCGAGGATCACGGCGAACTCGTCGCCTCCGAGTCTGGCGACCGTGTCTTGGTCCCGAACGCAGGAGCGGATTCTTCGAGCGGCCTCGATCAGGAGCTTGTCCCCGATCTCGTGGCCCAGCATGTCGTTGATCTCTTTGAATCGATCCATGTCTAGGATCAGAGTCGCCACGCCGTTCCCTGCTCTCATCGCACGAGCCAAGGCATGGTCGACTCGCTCGCGAAGCAACGTCCGGTTGGGGAGCGACGTCAACTGGTCGAAATGAGCGAGACGCACCAGTTCGAGTTCGGTTCGCTTCCGCTCGATCGCATAACGAATCACGCGGTGAAGATTGGCGCCATCGATATGGCCCTTCACGAGGTAGTCCTGGGCTCCGGCCTTGACCGAGCGCAGTGAGATCGCCTCATCCTCCCAGGCACTCACGACGACCAACGGGATGTCGGGGTACGAAGTCTGCAGGCTTGCGACGGTCTGCGTTCCGCGCGAGTCGGGAAGATTCAGGTCGGCGAGAATGACGTCGGGGACCAGATCCTCGGCAGACAACACCGCGTCGTTCAGCGTTCGAACGTGGGTTATCCGGTAGTACGAGGACGTGACCCGGCGCAGCAGTCTCCGGATCAGCTGTGCGTCGATCAGGCTGTCTTCTAGGAGAAGAACATCCCTGACCTCGTGCTCCTCTTCGCCCTCGCGCTCATCCACCATCCAGCACCATCATCCAAAATTGCCGTTCACAGCGCCTTATTACAGTGCTAGGGTTTTAGAGGGGCGTCAAGAGTGATCTCGTCCTCAAGGGTGAGCATGCTGCTGGGTAAGACACAAACATCCGCGATTTCCGGAGCACGGCGGATTCGGGTCCTGATCGCTTCGGGCGATCCGGAGCGAATCATGCTCGTCCGGGAGAGCCTTCACGCCTGGCCCGAGGCGGTCGTTTGCCGGGTGGCGGTCAGTCGCGAGGATGCGGTCAACCAGTTCGAGAGCCACGCGCCCCATGTGGTCTGCTGGGACACGGGCCTCGGCGCGGAGCTTCCTCCGACCGCCCGCGGGATATCCACCCTCCTGCTCGGTGATGAATCGTGCACCCTTCCTGAAGAGCCGCCTTGGGAGATGGCGCTTCCGGACGTGTACGTCGCTGGCCTGCAGCAGTCGATCAACCGAGAATACGAACTGCGGCGCTGCTTGATGCAGCTACGAGACGCACACGGCACAGAAACACATAGTCGCCTTCTGCTGAACCGAGCGACAGATGGCATCGTCGTCCTCGATGCAACTCATCGTGTCCTTTTCGTCAATCCAGCCGGCTGTGCGATGCTCGGAGTCGACGCCGATTCGTGTCTCGGAGAACCGTTTGTCCATCCGATCCCCGAAGAGGGTCAGCCGGCCGGCTATCATGTGCAGCTTCCGAACGGGGTCGTCTCGCAGGTGACGGCCACGTCGATCGTCTCGATCTGGGATGGAAGAGAGGCGACGATCATTCAGATGCAGCCTGCCCAGCGACCGAGCGCGCCGCCGAGTATGCCGCCAAGCATGCCGCCGGGCGCGTTAGGGCCACGTGTATCTGAAGATCGCCTTCGCACGGTGGGCCGCCTCGCCGCGGGCCTTGCCCACGAAGTCAACAACCCATTGACGTTCGTACTCGCGAACCTCGAAAGCCTCCGAGAGTCCCATCAAGCGATTCGCCGCTTCATACGAACTCTGCGCGTCGAGCTGTCCACTCAGGAAGCCATCACCCCGCAGTCATTCGAGCAGCTCGCGGCCGATGCCAGTCTTCAAGAGGTCATCGACGACGCCGCGGACATGCTCACCGATTGCTACAAGGGCATGCACCGAATCCAAGACATCGCGCGTAGCCTCGGGACATTCTCCCGGGCGGATGACGAGCACGCGGAGCTAACCGACGTCACTCGCATCGTGGACGACGCCTGCGCGATGGTCTTCAACCAGATTCGCTACCGGGCTCGCCTCGTGAAGCGTTTCGAACCGGTTCCGATGATCGCCGCCTACCCAGGACGTATTGCGCAGGCGCTGGTCAACCTGCTGACCAACGCCGCTGAGGCCATCGACGGGGGCGCCTACGAAGATCACCGGATCGTCGTCACGACGCGCACCGAGGGCGAGAACGTCGTCGTGTCGGTCACCGACAGCGGCTCAGGGATTGACATGGACGATCGGTCCCGCATCTTCACACCAGGATTCACCACCAAGGCGCACGACGGCGGGATGGGGCTGGGCCTGACCGCGTGTAAGCGCGTCGCCAAAGAGCATGGGGGGCGCCTGGAGGTCCATCATCTGGCGGACCGCGGAACCCGTTTTGAGCTCATTTTTCCGTCTGACACCGGGTTGCGCACCGTCGAGCCACGTCGCGCCAGCCGTCCTGTCTCCGAGGCACCTCTTCAGCGCGCGCGAGTTCTCATCGTCGACGACGACGCGATGGTGCTGTCTGCACTTCGCAGGAGGCTGCGACGCCGGTACG
>CAYZDM010000009.1:0-17152 GCA_964476875.1 uncultured Sandaracinaceae bacterium
TTGGCAAGAGCTCCTATGGCAGGAAGGTGTTCAACAACATCTGGGGCACGTTCTCGTTCGGTCCTGACAACAGCCTCTTCATCGGCGCGTTCCGCGGCTATGTGCGGTTCTCGTCTGACCCAGAGTTGCCGACTGGCCCATAGTGCGGGTTGGTGCTTCGTCCGGATCCTGGTCCTGTGGCGATGCGAACTTTTGCTTGGTTTTCGCCAAGTTTTTTCGCTATACATCTCCACCATGACTCACGCGACTAGGCCGCATGCACGGGCCGTCATTGTTCTGGCAGTTGCTAGCATTCTGTCGGTTGGCCCGGGGATGGTGCTCGCGCAGGCTGAAGAGCCTCTTCCAGTGAACAGCCCTCAGCCTGCAGAGCCAGAAGAAGCCGGCACCCCGAGATCCGAGTTGGGAAAAGACTCGGCTCCGGAAACGA
The DNA here is from genome assembly GCA_964476875.1 of uncultured Sandaracinaceae bacterium. Taxonomy (GTDB): domain Bacteria; phylum Myxococcota_A; class Polyangia; order Polyangiales; family Houyiibacteriaceae; genus SG8-38. The sequence goes on from CAYZDM010000009.1 coordinate 428, forward strand.
CAGTGCTGGTTCAAGAGGCCCAAAAAGACCTTCCACAGGAGTTCACAATCCAGTTTGGCGACGCGTTTGACTGGATTCGCTTGGCGTCGGGCGAGTGGTTGAGAGGCAACTTGGAGAGAATGCGCGATGGTGCTCTCGAGTTTGACAGCTCCGAACTCAAACTACTCACCTACGATTGGAAGAAAACACGAGAGCTTCACTCGCCGAAGGTCAACACCTATGCGTTCACCGATGGAACCGAGCTCGTGGGGCCGGCGATGATCAACGAAGAATTCGTCGTCGTGGAGACGGTCGATGGCACCGTGATTCGACCGCGCCCTGAGCTCTCCGCAATCATCGAGCACACGCCACGGGAGCGGAATTACTGGTCGACGGTGTTTCGGTTCGGCGTGTCGGGCAATGCAGGCAACGCGCGAAATCTCACGCTCAATACGTTTTGGCAGCTCTTGCGGGAAGACGCCCTCACTCGCGCTGAGATTAGCTACGATGGAACTTTTGGGAGCGCAGACCGTACGGAGGTTGCGAACCGCCACCTCGCCGGCGGTGACGTCGATATTTACGTTCACCCAATCCTCTACATCAAAGCGCTGACTGGTCAGCTCCTCTACGACAAGTTTCAGAACATCCGACTCCGCGCCACGCCCGCGGCGGGTATCGGCGTCAACATCATCACGACCTACGTGGTCAACTGGGACTTCGAGACGGCACCCGGATATCAGTACCTGTCCCTCCTCGATCCGGCAGCGACGGTCGAGGATCCACAAAGCGACGGTTACTGGATGTTTCGAATGTTCGCGGACATCGATTTCACGGACGATATTCAGTTGGTCTTGGATTGGCGCACCAATCTAGTGTTCACGACGATCGGCAACACCAACCACATCGGAAGCATGGACCTCTCTGTAAGAATCACCAGCATCCTGTTCGTCGACACATCGTTCCTGTTCCTTCGAACGGAACAGCCTTTCCCGAAGGCTGACGGAACCGTTCCAAAGAAGAACGACTACCAGTTCGTCGTGAGCATCTCACTTCGTATCGGGTGAGGGCATGGCAACCCGAACTGGTTGGGTCGAATGGCCCTAGCTAGCTCGGATTGGACTTCACAGCACCGCTTGCCGGAGCACCTGGCCGTACCCGTCGGCAACACACGCGTCTTCAAGCACGCCCCGTTCCAGGAGCAGTGCGTGAAACTTCGGAAGATTGTAGTGCGGCACGGTCATCAGCAGGTGATGCTCCAGGTGATACTGCACCTGGTTCGGAGCGAGGAAGAGACGCTCGAGCCAACCCGCGCGCACGGTCCGCGTCTGCCCAATCGGGTGCGTCGGGTCTGGAACCACTGCGTGCTCGGCGATCGACCGAATGCGCGACACTAGCTTGTTCGTGGTGAACCAGGCTCCGATCCAAAGCAAGTACAGCATCGGGTGTCCAAGCGCCCAGAGAACGCCGAACAGCATGAGATTGGTGGTCACGGTCCCAATGACCATCCTAATCGCGGGTGCGGTCTCCAGGCGCAACGGCAGCGTGCCCGCATCGACCTGCTCGCCTCGGAGCACCTTCACGATCAAATACGTCGTCCCGACCAACTGCTTGAGCCCGGTGACCCCGAACAGGTCGCGCAGCACCTTGCGCGTCATGCTGGCTTTGGACACTGGGAATGCTTCGGCAAGCGGCAGATCCGGATCATCTTTCGTCCAGGTCTTCGCGTGATGCTCGAGGTGGTGTGTGCGGTACATGTCCGCGCTCAGATAGAGGGGATAGCCGGCCAACCAGTTGCCCACGAAGTCGTTGAGCTTGCGGTTCTTGAAAAGCGTGTAGTGAGCGCTCTCATGCATCACCACCGCAAGCCCGAGCTGCCGGGTTCCGATGATGGCCAACGCTAAGACCACCGTGAACACGTTCGGCCGATAGGCTACCAGCGCCATCGATGCGGCGATGAGTCCAAAGTTCACCAACAGCGTGAGACATGCCCGATAGGCCTTCACTGTGCGCAACTCGCGAATCTCGTCGGTTGTAATCTGCTCCAACCAGGCCTTGTCACCAGCGCACATCGCCTACCCTCTGTGAATGTACTGCTCGAGTTGATCGATGGTCATCGTCCGGGCTTCCTCGCCCATCTCGGAGGAAGAGTACCACCTTCCCACAATGCGTGGACGCCGCTGACCCCTGCAGGCCTGATGGCTCGCTCCGCCAAGCTGCCGCGGCTCTGAGGCACGTAGCGCCGCGAAACTAAGCCCAAGACAAAAAGCCGGCTTCACGGGCCACCGATCGACTACGCTATGCGCTCGATGCTGGCGACGTTGCTGACGGTTCTGGTGTTGTCCATCGTGCACCTGTACGCAGGCACCACGGCGGGACTACGACGACATTGGCGAGCAAGAGGACTCTCGGCCGCGTCCGGCGTCAGCGTGGCCTACGTTTTTCTGGATCTGCTGCCCGATCTAGCCGAGCAGCAGAGCCTCATTGACCGCGTGGGTTTGTTGCCGGGCCTCGACCGACACATCTATATCTTGGCTCTCGTCGGGCTCACGGTGTCGTTGTGGGTGGAGACGGCTTCACGTGAGTCGCGTCGTCGGCGCCGCGCCATCGGTGAACCAGACCAAACAGGGACTGGAACCTTCTGGCTCAGCATCGTCTCCTTCGTGGTTCTGAACGGAGCGATAGGATACGCCGTCTCCAGTCCGGGCGACCGGGCGGTCAGGCCGCTGTGGTTGTTCGCGCTGGCGATGGGGTTGCACTTCCTTGCGAACGATCATTCGCTGGTCGAGCATCACGGAGATCGCTACCGACGCATCGGGCGCTGGCTGCTCGTCGCCGGCCTGATCACGGGCTGGCTGATCGGAACCCTACCCGGAGTCGAGGTCCGACCAGAGATTCTGGCGCTCGTGCTCGCCTACATCGCCGGGGGAACGATCATGAACATCCTACGCCACGAACTTCCCGACACGGACCGTTCCGGCGACGTGGTCGCCTTTGCCACGGCGGCCGCGGTGTACGGCACCCTGTTCCTATCTCTGACGCCGGCTGGCTGACCCGGCGCGCGTCATCGAAACTCGATGCGGGCGCCCCGTTCGACCAACTCATCTTCGATTTCGCCAAACACGCGCTGGTAGCGGTACCAGGGGATGGTGGTCCAAAGGTGATGGATCAGATGGTAGTTCTGGCCGAGGAGCAATACGTTGAGAATGCGCCCGGGATAGATTCGTGTGTCGTGATAGCGCTCCCGCGACTCGTAGGGATAGTGCGGCAAGAAATCGAAACATAGCGCCAGGACCACTAGCGCGATCAGTGCGGGCCCCAACCAGACGACGGCAAGCGTCGCGAATGTTCCTGCTGCAGCGGCCAAGACGATCACGCCGACGAGAAGGCATTCAATGGCGAGCGCTTCCATCAACTCCGAGCGGTCGCGCCACATGCGTCGACCGAAATAGTGCCGCCGATATTCGAGCTCGATCGCCAAGCACCAAAAAGGCAACGCCCATCTCGGACGCCGGTTGACGATCAGGTCCGGGTCACGCTCGGGGTCATTGGTATGTGAATGATGTTCATAGTGAACCGCACGAAAAAGTGGCATCGGGACCGTGAGCGCAACGGCCGATAGTCGCCCGAGCAGATCATTGATGAATCGTGATTCGTGTGCGGTGCGATGCATGCTGTCGTGCATCACCGTGAAGAGGACATAGATTGAAGTGGCGTTGATCGCGATCGTTGCGGCCGCCGGAAGCACTCCAAATAGATATCCCGTGATTCCAGATGCGAACACGCCCATCGCAACCACGAAAAGCCAGAACGTGGGGTTCTTCAGCGTCCCGGCCGGAGCACCAAGCCATTGTCGCGCGACTTTGATCCTGGGCGAGGCCGTCGGAGCTGTTGCATTGGGTTGAGTCATGATCGCAGGCCATGTCGCCAATCTTCGAGCAGAAGCTTAACAGCAATGTATCCGAAGATCAGAGGGAAAAGGAAGTACTGGTACTGCGTCCAGACGAGCGCGAGCAGGGTATCGGCCAATCCGCCTGACATGTTTTCGAAACCGGCGAACACCTCGGAGAAAGAAAAGATGAAGGTGGACGCCACTGGTTCGCCGCTTCCAAGCACAGGGATCAGGTAGCGATAGGGCGAACGCTTCTTGTTCAGATAGAAAAAGATAACGACCGACAGAACGTTCACGAATGAGTAGAGTTCCAGTGTGTAGAACGTCGAGTTGTGGTTGACGGTGCGCAAATCAACGGCACTGAAAGACGCCAGGACCCACCAGTACATGTTGAGCGGGCTCTCGCGCATGAAGTCGGTGTACGCCACCACATCAGCGAGCGTGTGGAGGTCCTCGAAGACGAAGGGAGAGAACAATACCCACGGGATTTCCCATAGGGTGTTGGTCAGCGCGTAGGAGAGCATCCACACCACCAGGGCGTCGTGGTAGAGGTCCGTCCGCGACCGGCCTTTGTTCTGCGGCAGCAGGAACACGAGCATCCAGGCATTCAACCAAAGGCTAATCGCGTAGAGCCCGATCTTGGCGCTCGTGACGAAATCCAAGACCCCCACGAAGAACAGAGCGGCGCAGACACCCACCCCACCCCATACAATCGCGGTGCAGGTCCAAAAGACCTTGAGCGTGCTTCGAGAGGCCACGCGCTCGGCGGCCTGCCCAACCATTTGCAGCTTCCCTGCTGCCGCCGAAATGTTCATCCGGATCCTCTTTGCCTGCCGTCGATACTACGAGTGCGAGCCGCTGTCATCATGCAGCCGGAACTGCTGGGCCGCCTTTGGCCTCTGCACGTTGGTACGCGGGGCGACTTGTCGCTCGCGCCAGGCGCGCATGTGAGGGCACTCGCCCTCGTGACGGGAGAGGCCGGCCTCCACTCCGTAAAACATCTGGATATCCGCGATGGAAAACTCGCTGCCGGCGAAATACGGACGCTCGGACAGGGTCCGCTCGACGAAACCGAGGTGCAGATCGGTGGCGGGGCCGGCGTATCCCTTTCTGATCTGGTCTGCGATGCCTCGTGCGACGGGCTTGATAAAGAACGGCATGGGCGCGTTTCGCAGCCGCGTGAGAATCACGCTGCACGAATAGCGGCGGCATGAGCGAGCCCTCCGCGTAGTGAAGGAATAACCTGCACTCCAGCTTCTCCGCCTCGTCAGTCGGCCTCAGCTTTCCCTCCCGATCCGCAAAGTACTCGAGCACCGCGCCGGACTCGACAAGCACCCGCCCATCGACTTCCACCATCGGAAAACGTCCAAGTGGATGAACCTCCGCGGCCGCTTCCGGCGCTCGAAAGTTCGCGTCCCGTTCCCAGGTCTGGATGCTGTAGTCCAGCCCGAGTTCTTCGAGGAGCCAGAGAACGCGCAGGGAGCGGGAGTAGTTGAGATGGTGGACCTTGATGCGCATCCCGCGACCATATCATGCGACTTGCGCTCGGAGTGCGCTGGACACACGCTGCCAACCCGTGACACTGGCACCGCAAGAGGATCCGACGCGAACCGAGCGAAGCCTTGGAGGCGAAGAACTCTTCCTGGACCTGAAAGGTCGGGGTCGCATTCGGGTTGTGGAGTTCAAGGGCCCGGAGGGGGCTCCCACGCTGATGTTGCTCCACGGCCTCGCCGCGACGGGTCCCCTGAATTGGTTCACGTCTTTTTCGGAACTCGCCGAACGCTACCATGTCGTGGCGGTCGATCACCGCGGTCACGGCCGGGGGATCCGAACACGTCGGTTTCGATTGAAAGATTGCGCGGACGATGTCGTTGCCGTGGCCGACGTGCTTGGTATCGAGGAGTTCATCGCGGTCGGTTACTCGATGGGCGGTCCAATCGCCAAGCTCTGCTGGAGCCGGCACCCCGAACGCGTTCGCGGATTGGTGCTCTGCGCGACGGCGAGGTACTTCACGCCGCATCGATTCCCGGTCCTTACGCGCGCGATTTTGCCAGGCGCAGTCGTTGGCGCGCGGATGGCGCCCAAGCTCGTGCTCGACCAGATCATCGAAGGCATGGTCAGAGACCTTCGAGCGCCGAACGTCGAAGACTACGTGCGCCAGGAGATGTCAGGCTCCAATGCCGCGACACTCGCGCAAGCGACCCGCGACCTTCTTCGTTTTTCGTCCCGTAACTGGGTCTCCGACATCGCGGTGCCGACGGCGGTTGTGGTCACAACCCGGGATCAGATCGTGCCCACCCGCCGCCAATACGCCCTCGCGGCGGCAATCCCTGGTGCCAGGCAGTTCGAGGTCGACGGCGGTCATTTTGCCTGCGCCAACGACCGAACGAACTTTGTGCCCGAGTTGGTCGCGGCCTGCGACCACGTCAACGCGACCGCTGCCTAGCGTTTTGACGCTGGAATAATTTCCGTTGACGGACTAGCCCTCCAGAAGCCAATACAGCGGAATGAGACACCCCACTCCGTTTCGTTTTTGCACCCTACTAGCTGCCGGCATTCTGCTCGCGATGGGCGTGACGTCGCCAGTATCCGCCAAAAAGAAACCCAAGGGCCCGCAGCAACCGAACATCATCGTCATCATGGGCGACGACATCGGCTGGTTCAACATCGGCGCGTATCACCGCGGGATCATGTCGGGCAAGACGCCAAACATCGATCGCCTCGCTCACGAAGGCATGATGTTCACGGACTACTACGCGGAGGCCAGCTGCACGGCCGGTCGAGCGAACTTCATCACGGGCATGCTCCCGATGCGAACGGGGATGACCACCGTGGGTCAAGCAGGTTCTCCGCTGGGCCTACCCGCGGAAGCCCCGACGATTGCGACCGCCCTGAAGGCGATGGGCTATGCGACGGGACAGTTCGGCAAGAACCACCTGGGCGACCTAAACCAGTTCCTTCCAACGGTTCATGGGTTCGACGAGTTCTTCGGCTACCTCTACCACCTCGATGCCATGTCGGATCCATACTGGCCTGGCTACCCGAAGGATCTCCTCGACGAGATCGGTCCCCGCAACGTGGTGCACTCGTGGGCAACCGCGAGTGACAACGCAACGGTGCAGCCGCGATGGGGCAAGATCGGCAAACAGAAAATCAAAGACGCCGGTCCGCTTCCGCCCAAAAGAATGGAGACCGTGGACGATGAGATCCTCAAGCACACGCTGAATTTCATGGAGCGGGCGAAGAAGGACAATAAGCCCTTTTTCGTATGGCTGAATCCCACCCGGATGCACATCTTCACTTTTCTCTCGCCCAAGTACAAAGCGCTCCAGGGCAAAGACAACTACGGCCTCGAGGAAGCCGGTATGGCTCAGTTCGACGACATCGTGGGCGTGGTCATGAAGAAACTCGAGTCCATGGGTGTGGCGAAGAATACGATCATCGCGGTGACCACCGACAACGGAACGGAGGTTTTCACTTGGCCGGACGGCGGAAACACACCGTTCAAGGGCGCCAAGGGCATGACGACCGATGGCGGCTTTCGCGTTCCGATGATCGTTCGTTGGCCGGCGAGTATTCCGGCCGGCAAGGTCGAGAACGGGATCATGTCCGGCATGGATTGGTTCCCCACGCTGGTAGCCGCAGCGGGCAACCCGAAGATCAATAGTGAGCTGAAGAACGGGAAGCAACTCGGTGACCGCGAGTACAAAATCCACCTCGATGGCTACAACCAAATGGATATGTTCACGGGCAAGGGGCCAAGCAAGCGTGAAGAGATTTGGTACTTTGGCGAGTCCACGCTGGGCGCCGTCCGGATTGGCGACTGGAAGTACACCTTCATCGCACAGCCCGATGGCTGGCCAGGCGCCAAGGTCAAGCTAAACATGCCTCTGATTCACAACCTGCGCCGCGACCCGTTCGAACGGTATGCGGATCCGAATTTCGGGATCGGCTCACCGGACTGGTTCATGGACTTCTATGCTCGAGAGTTCTGGCGCTTTGTCTTCGTTCAGCGAAGAGTGGCGGAGCTCGCCAAGACGGCCGTCGAGTTTCCACCGATGCAGAAGGGCGCGTCCTTCAACTTGGAAGCGGTGAAGGCTCAAGTTCAAGAAGCCGTTCAAGCTCGTCACGGGCAATGACGAACTAGCCTATGCCCAAGACAACCCGCACCTATTGGAACGCGCTGTCCAGAGAACACAACGCCGACTGGCCATCGAAGGCCTAGAAGGCATCGCCGAAGAGTTCGCCATCGACGACGAGACAGGCGACTACACCCGACTCACGCGCTTCGCGGCGGGCGCCGAGCAAGTGCTCGATATAGCCATCGAACAGTCGAAAGAACCGTGCGTTCAATCGGCCTCGAATCGGATTGTCGTACGTCATGCATCAAACGTAGAACCCCGTGAACGCCCTCGCATGAGCGGGAGATGAGAATCGGATGAAGAATTGCGGTGGCCCCGTCTCACACGCTCATTGAGCGGCAGACTCGTCGGTCGGGGGCGGTTCCTCGGTCGCGCGAAGTGGATCGCGAACGTAGTTGTAGAAGTGCACCACCGGCATGAGCGCGAAACACAGGATTCCCACCTTCACGTTGATCAATGCCAGGAGAACACCGACGATCATCACCGCCGAGTAGAAGCGGAGCCCAACACGGACTCGTTTGGCGAGCGCTGCGGTTTGAGGACCCTTGTGCATCTCGGGTTGGGAAAGGACGTGTTTCCATAAACGCGAAAACACGTAGACCGCAAATAGATTAGCTAGCGCGAATACAGCGACGACCTCCCACTTACCTCGCCACGTCCCCATCAACTGGGTGACGAAGGGCAAGAGCGTCACCGGCAACAGAAAGAGGAGATTGAAAAACAAGGTCGCTCGATCCATTCGCCGAAGACCTGCGAACAGCATGCTCTGCTGAGACCAATACATGGCAATGAGCGCGAATGAGACGACGTAGATGAGCGCCTGGTGTCCGAACTTCTCGAGCACCGATGTGAGTTGCGGGCCACTGAGTGTTTCCCCCTGCGGCACATCGATCCCGAGAACGAGCAGGGTCATGACCACAGCGAACACCGCATCACTGAGGCCGATGGCCCGCTCTAGAGGGAAGAAGCGAGGAAGTGGTTCTAGCTTGATCATGACTGTCTCAGCGTGTTGTCGAACATGTCGCTTTTGCGAGGGCGTATACCAGATTCGGGACGATGAGGCGCGCCCCAGTTGGATCTCTTGGCGCAAGAAATGCGCATTGAAAACGCGCGAACTCGAGAGTAGGTTCGCGACAGATGAGACTCTGGTCTATGAGGTCATTGGTGGCGCTCACGGTCGGCTTGACCGCTTGCGGGGGTCAAGGCGAGTATCGCAAGACTGGCGGAACCTATGCCGGCCGCGGCCCTCAATGCGACTACCGCGTCATTCGCGGTCGAGTTCTTGAGCCCTACGAAGAGTTGGGCATCGTCGATATCGATGCGTTCTCGGTGAGGCAGCTGCCCAATGACGAAGAACGTTTCCGCAAGGTGGTGGGCCCGGTGGTGTGTGCCACTGGCGGCGACGCGGTAATTCCAACGCTCAACATCTACGGACGCTGGGTTCACGGAACCATCATTCGCTTCAATCCTTCCGAGTGCGATCGTTGCAGGCCCGCGACTACGGAAGAGGGAGGATAGAAGCCTATGTTGTCGGCACTAATCGTGGCGATCCTGAACGCATCGGGCGCGGGTCCGACCCCCGAGCAGGTTCAGGACTACCAGTTCGCCTACCGCGAACGAATGCACCACGCCAACCTGGATTTCTCCAGCACCCGAAATGCATTCAGGCAGAAGAACATCACAATCGGTCTTGGCTACGAGTACCACGTCGATCGTCAATTCAACGGAATCTCGTTCGAGGTGCTTGGCCAGAAAATCGGCCGCCTCCTCTTCAGAGGTCCGCAGTACTGGTGGGTCGGCGGTGGCATCGGCTGGTGGCCCATCCGCACCGTCAAAGTATTCATGCAGGCAGGGGCACTCTTCGACGAGGGCGGGACCGCTACACAGGGGCGCGTCGGGGTCGGATACAATCTGAGGCTGTTCATGATCGGGATCATGCCCTACGTCTACGTCCAAACCACGGACCGAAACCTGGGAGCCGAGACACCGATGCGCGGATTCACTTGGGCCGTCGGGGCACGGATTCAGTACTAGGAGCCCATGGACCGCACGCCAAGAACCCACTGGATTCTGACCGCCCTCGTAGTGACGATGGCCAGTTCGCTCGGGTGCAAGGGGCCACCCCCGACGACTCCCCGCCAGATCGCCCGCGAGCCCAGTCGACTTCTATGGGGCGACACGCACGTCCACACTAGCAACTCGGCCGATGCGTATCGTTCGGGCAATCGGACCGCCGATCCGAATACCGCATACCGATGGGCCAGGGGCCTTCCGGTAGTCGATCCCTTCACCCAAGCGAGGGTTCAGCTGGAGAAGCCGCTCGACTTTCTCGTCGTGGCCGACCACGCCGAAGGGCTCGAAAAGGCCGCCTGGAGCGACACGATCGAGGCGGCGGAGCGTCACTACTCGCCTTGCGCGTTCACGACGTTCATCGGTTGGGAGTGGACCTCAGAGCTAGACGGGCACAACCTTCATCGAGTCGTCTTCATGAACGAGGGCGGAGAGCAAGCGCGCGGGTTCGTCCCCTTTAGCGCACTCGATAGCGCGCGCCCTGAAGAACTGTGGCGCTGGCTCGAGGAGACCAGCAGCGGAGTGGGGACGGACTTCATCGCGATCCCCAATAACCCCAACCTCAGCGACGGCATGATGTACCCCGAAGTCGACAGCGAAGGGTCACCGATAAGCGCCACGTACGCGCAAACGAGGATGAGATGGGAGCCGGTGGCCGAGGTCACGCAAACCAAGGGCGACTCCGAAACGCACCCGAGCCTCACGCCCAACGACGAGTTCGCAGACTTCGAAACGTTCCCCGGAACGTCGGCCCAAAACGGAGATGGAGCGGACGCCAGCGACGGCGGGTACGCCCGAACCGCTTTGTTGCGCGGGCTCCAGCTCGACCAGGAGGTCGGAGCGAACCCCTTTCAGTTCGGGATGATCGGATCGAGCGGCTCGCATACCGGCCTCGCCTCTGTAGAGGAAGACAATTTTTGGGGGGCAACCCCATCGCGACCCAACACGGAAGGTAGCCGCTACGAGGACCTCTACCCGGCCGACCCGAGCGCCCAAGGCCTCACCGCGGTATGGGCCGAGGAGAACACCCGGGCGTCGATCTTCAACGCCCTCAAGCGAAAAGAGGTCTATGCGACTACCGGGCCCCGCATTCGGGTGCGCTTCTTCGGTGGTTGGGACTTCCACGCCAAGCAGTCCGCAAAGGCACGCATGGTGAACATCGGGTACACCTTCGGGCACCCGATGGGGAGTGAACTGAGCAAGGCACCCGAGGGCAAGGCACCCGGATTTTTGATGTACGCCGTGAAAGACCCAGCCGGCGCCAACCTCGATCGGATTCAGTTGATCAAGGGCTGGGTCGATGCCGAGGGGAAGACACACGAAAAGGTGTTCGACGTCGTCTGGTCAGGCGACCGTGAACGCGGGGCCGGCGGAAAGCTGCCGCCAGTCAAGAGCACCGTCGACCTGACGACAGGGAAGTACGACGACACGGAAGGTGCGTCGGCGCTCCACGGCTTTTGGTCCGACCCCGAATTCGATCCCGCGCAGGGAGCGTTCTACTACCTTCGCGTCCTCCAGGTTCCGACCCCAAGGCATAGCCTGTACGACGCACTGGCCGGTGGCGTCGACCCCAACGAAACCGGGCATCCGCCGATCATTCAAGAACGCGCCTACACCTCGCCGATCTGGTACGCGCCGTAGCGATCAGGGCGACAGGTGAACAAGTTCAAGTTGAGTTGCGCGAGATCAACCGCTGGGAACAAGCGAACGTCAATTCTCGCCACGTTGGTCGTGGTCCTGTCGCTGGACGCGACCCCGAGGGCCGAGGCGCAAACGGTCAAGGATTTCCAACTCTGGACGGCCGTGTTCTTCACCGCTCAACCACTTCCGGGGCCAACCGGTCCTACGTTTTGGTTCGATGCGCACGCCAGGCGCAGCAGCCCCGGCAGCGTACTGATTCTTCGCCCCGGTCTGGGCTATGCGTTCGCACCGTGGGCGTCCGTTTGGCTCGGTTACGCATGGGCACCGGCGTTCTTAGATGCCACGGGGACCCGTGTCGATACCCAAGGTCTCTGGGAGCAGCTGACGTTGACCTATAGTGGGAAGCCGCGCGTAACCCTGCAGTGGCGGACCCGGTTCGAGCAGTTCTGGTCGGATGCAGGTGCGGGCATGTTCCCTCGGATTCGCCAGTTGGCGCGAGCGCACGTGCGACCTTCGGAACGGATTCCCGTGGGGCTCGCGATTTGGGACGAAGTGTTCTTTGGGCTGAAGTCGACCGATTGGGCCGACGCCGGCTTTTTCGAGAACCGTGTGTTCGCGGGATTGGCGATTCTTGCGGGACATGGATTCCTGCGCGTCGAACCCGGCTAGATGTTCATCAACATTTCACAACGGTCGCAGAAGGCGCTCGATCACGTGTTCGCGATCAATTTCTTCGTGACTTTCAAGCCCAGATGAAATCGTGCGGCAGCGCACGGCGATCCGCATACTTGTTGGCTTAGCCGGTTTCTTGGCGCGCGGTGAGTTGCTGGTACCGTCGACGAAATGCGCGTGGCACGAGCGGTCTTCTACTTCGAGGCGTTCACGAATCTCGTGAGCGCAGCGTTCGCCATGGTCATGCCAGCCGCGTTCCTGGCGCAATTCGTATCCGAGCCGCTTCCGGCCGCGGGAATCGAGTTCGGGCGTTGGTATGCCGTCCTTCTGATCGTCTTGTCGCTGGTGCTCTTGGCGGCGCTCCGCGAAGGCAGTGATCGGTTCTTGCGGCCGGTCATGGGCGCGTATCTGCTAGGAGATGCGCTTCAGATCGCGGTCGCCATTCGTCTCGGCTCGCTTGGGCCCACCTTCGGGCTGGCCGTCCATGCGGCTGTCTGGACCTCCGTTCTCTACGCCGCCGTACGGATCTACTACCTATCCTCGACCCGTCCTCGCTGAAGACGGGAGTCTTAGGAGCTTGCTGGGCAGAGACCGATGCCCTGGTACAGGGCCCGCAACGCCTCTTCGCCTTCCAGAACCGTACGAGTCTCCGGAAGGACACCAGTGGTTCTCGCCTCGTCGAGCACCGCCTCGAGCTCCGCTTGGAAGGTCCTCCACAGCTGGTCCGTTTCGATGCTCACACCGTCAAACAGCGCGGCGACCTCCGAGCTGATCTCGATGCCCGCGGTTGAATCTCCATCGGTATCCAGGGTCTGCAATAGGACGGCGAGATGAGCCACTTCCCGAAAGGGATCCGCGTCATCCGGCAAGGTGTCGACTTCACATCCACCGACAGCCTCTTCCTCGATCCCCGCCAGATCAAATGGCGTGATTCGCGCTTTGGCAGTGGCCTCCCCGAGGAGGGTGTCACCGAGCGCGAACGATATGGTCTGACCGGGGGCGAATCGGAAGCGACCTGGATCCTCGCCTTCGCCGGTGACACTGGTCCTCACGAGGCCGCCCTCCGCGTCGAGGTTCTGGTACGTCACCCCGGAGACCAGGCTCGATGAGTCTCGTCCGTCTTGCCCAACGCTCCACCTGCGGCCCCAAACGAGTCAAGCAAATTGTGACCAGCGGGACCAGCGCGACCAGCGGGACCAGCGCGACCAGCGGCCCGATGTTGGTGAGCGTGGGATGATGCGGAAATCCGTAGTCATTCGGGTCGTACGGGTGCAAGGTGGCGTCCAGGGAGGCGCGGTCTCATGGACCTTGACGAATCGGCGAACCAGTTCCTAGAGATGATCGGGCGCGCAAATCAGCGCGTCATCGATGCCTTTCCCAATCTCGTCGCGGCGGTCTTGGTACTACTCGCAGGCTGGGGGCTGGCGTCGGTGCTCCGGAAGGTCGTCCGACGCTTGTTTCGAAAGGCCACCCGTCAATTGGCCCCTGGTTCAACAGGGGCGGCGTGGACAGAGGCAGTCGACAGTCCGCGCACGGGAGACGTCGCCGCCAACGGGGTCTACTGGCTGGTTCTGCTGACGGCGTTGATGGTCGCCATCGATGCCCTAGGGTTGTCCGTCTTTAGTCGATGGATCGACGCGTTTGCGGGCTATCTACCGAGATTCGCGATCGCGATGGCGCTCTTGCTCGGAGGTGTCATCGCAGGCCGGCTCGCGCGAAACGCGATCACCAATGCCACCCTCCGGGTGCCGGCGTCGCAGGCCCGTAGCTTGGGTCGGCTGGTTCAGGTTTCGATCGTCGCCGCGACCGCTTTGATCGCGGCCAGCCAACTCGGATTGGACGTATCACTCCTAACAGCGATCTTCCTCATTGGGCTGGCCGCGACCCTCGGTGGGGCCGCCCTCGCATTTGGCCTCGGTGCAAAAGATACGATGGCGGACATCTTGGCCATGCACTACGTCCACAAGTCCTATCGTGTGGGCCAATCCGTTCGCATCGGCACCGATCAAGGCCGCATCGTACGAACCACACGAACCACCGTGGTGCTCGAGAACGCCGACGGAGAGCTGTCGATCCCGGGACGACACTTTGCCGAGAGTCGTTTGGTGCTCCTGACTCACGAGGAAGCCCATGAATCTCGAGACTGAGTTGCTCGTTCAGTTCATCTCCACACATCCGGCCGAAGCGGCCAGGGCGATGGAATCCATGCCCACCGCGGATGCGGCCGAGGTGATCGAAGATCTCACAGCCGAAGTGTGTGCTGGGTTGTTCCGTTGGCTTTCCCCGACCACTGCCGCGAACGCGTTGGGGCGCTTGCCCGTCGAAGAGGCCGCGCAGGCGATTTCTGCCACTCGTCGGGATCTCGCCGCCGCGGTGCTCCGTACCGTCGACGCCGAACCGAGAGCAGCCATCCTGGCGGCCGTAGATTCAGAGGTACGCAACGCACTCAGACGCCTTCTTCGCTTCGCCGAAGGGACGGCCGGTGCCCTGATGGACCCCGGGGTCATCTCGGCCTCACAACGAGTGTCCGTGGCGGACGCCCTGGAGCGCGTCCGGCACAACCCGCAGCACGCGCTCTACTATTTGTACGTCGTCGATGACGAACAGAAACTCGTAGGCGTCGTGAACATCCGGGAACTGATGGGTGCTCGCCAGGATCAACCTCTCGGACTGGTGGCGGTTCGAGACGTCGCCTCCATCCCAGCACGCGCTAGCTGGGACTCAGTCCTCGCACACCCCGCTTGGCGTCGCGTTCACGCACTCCCCGTGGTCGAAACCGACGGTCGATTCCTCGGCGTGATTCGCTACGAATCGGTTCGCGAGGTCGAAGAAGGTCGGGAAGAAGATCGTGTAGAAGACGAGGCAGGCCGCACCGCCTCCGCAGTTGGCGAACTCTTCGGCATCGGGCTGCGTGGGCTCTTCGACTTGGCGGCGTCCGCAGTATTCGGGTCCACGGAATCGGAGCGACGACGATCATGAGTGCTGCAGTCGGCCAGCTCATCCGGCACTACTTGCGCTCGCACCCGGCGGAATCAGCGCGCAAGATGGAAAGCGCCTCGGCGGAGGACGCTGCCCTACTGCTTCGCGCTGAGTCGCCACAAACCGCTGCTCTCGTTCTACGCTACGTGCAGCCAGACCACGCCGCACGCATCCTCGAAGCGGCCGGAAGCGTCGGTGCGGCGGAACTGATCCCCGCCATCGACCCGGCAAGGACCGCGAACTTGCTTGCGCGGCTACCCGAAGAGACTCGGACGGCTTTGCTCGCGGGGGTCTCCGAAGGGCTGGTCAAGGAGATCGAGAGCATCCTGGCGTATCCCCCGGGTACTGCCGGCCACTTGATGGATGCCCGCGTCGCGCTCTTCAAGGAGGAGACGTCGGTCGAAACTGCATTGGACCAGATTCAGGGGCTTCGCGACCGACGGATCTCGGATCTCGTCCTCACCGACGATGACGGGAAGTTCAAGGGAACCGTTCGCTTGCAGGACGTCGTCGGCGCAGAACCGACGCGGTCGCTCGCCGAACTCCGCAGCCCCCGCGTGGCGTTCGTTCAACCCATGACTCCGCGCGAGGACGTCGTCGAGCTGCTGAACAAGCATCAACTGTCGAGCCTGCCGGTCGTCGACCTTCAGGACCGAGTGGTCGGCATCATCCGTCAAGTGGGCCTCCTCGAAGCAGCCCAGGTGGATGCGATCACGGACCTCCAACAGATGGTCGGCGGATCCTCCGAAGAGCGAGCACTCTCGCGGCCTTGGGTTGGCGTTCGAAGCCGTCTCCCCTGGCTGAACATCAATTTGGTCACCGCCTTCATGGCCGCGTCGGTCGTGGGCCTCTTCGAAGGCACAATTGCGCGCTTCACCGCCGTTGCCGTCTTGCTCCCCGTGGTTGCAGGGCAATCGGGCAACACAGGCGCCCAGGCGCTCGCAGTCACCATGCGCGGCCTTGCGTTGCGCGAGTTCCGTGTATCAGAAGGGTTTCGCGTTCTCGTCAAAGAGCTGACGATCGGACTGATAAACGGCATCGCCATCGCGACGGTGACCTCGATCGGGGTCTATATCTGGAGCCGCAACCTGGGTCTCTGTCTCGTGATGTTCCTAGCGATGATCGTCTCGATGATCGCAGCTTCGGCCGCGGGGGCCATCATTCCCGTCGTCCTCGTGAAGCTGAACCGTGACCCGGCCACTGCTTCCTCCATCATTCTCACAACCGTGACCGACATCGTCGGCTTCTTTACCTTTCTCGGGCTGGCGACCTGGTTCGCCGACATGCTTGCCGCCTCGTAGATTCCGAGAGTGGTTTCATCCCATTTGGTGGTAAGCTCGGTCCCGCGTGCAA
>CAYZDM010000010.1:0-15796 GCA_964476875.1 uncultured Sandaracinaceae bacterium
AGCGTCTCCGCTCGGCGGCTGGCCAGCCTCGTGCGGCGCATGCGCGGCGTGCCCTTCTAACAGGTAGTGCGCGACATTCTCGGTGATCTCACCAGCCCCGGGCGTGATCGCGTACGCGAGCAAAACCGCAATGACTGGGATGAACCGATGCACGGTCTAAACGTAGCGCGCCTCACAAAGAGACGCCAACCCGAGGGAGAAAGCCCCGATAGTGTAGCCGGCCTGGGCGATATCACTCCTGGTCGCCGGGGTGCGCGTTGTCCTTCTTCGGTGGTGCAATGTGGTGGCCGGCAACGCCATCGATGTTGTAGCGACGCCGAAGCGCTTCTACTGGCTGGTCCATGACTGCCCAGTAGTCCCAGTCGGCGATCAAATCGACATTGCAGCGGAGCCCTCGCTCGTAGCCGAGTAGCACGTCGTCCGGATGGAAATGGCCACGGCCCGGTTCGACCAGACCGGCGGTCGTGAAGTGGAGACCAAGATGGTAGTCGAGGATCATCTCCATCAGCATTTCCCATCCATAGTCGCTCCGACTCATCCCCGTTTGGAACGCGGCGATGTCGATCTCACCATCCATGTCGGTGTTGAAGCCGGCGAGCACGTGGGTGAGGTCGTGGGAGACAAACAGATCGCTGAGGCCGCCCTTCTCGCCTGGCAACGGGAACCCCCTCTCGCGGTAGAACACGAAGAACGACCGTCCGAGCGTTCCCACGTCGTAGTTCTCCAACGCCAGATACCGTGCAGCCACCTTCGGATCGCCCACGTATTGGTGCATCGCGCTGACCAATTTGCGAATGCGCTGCCACGCGGTGTCGTGCGGCAAGAACTCTTTGAGCCCTCGTCGCACGTAGTCGAACGCCAACCAGGTGAGCCTTTCATCTCTAACGCGATGCAGGTCACGCAGCATGTCGGTCGACACGCCGAACGCCTCAGAGAACTCGTCAACGACCCCAACCTCTTGCGGATCGAGTTCGATGGGCAGGTACGACGTGAGTACCAAGAATTGCAGCGCCCGCTCCCTCATTTCGGTCCCTCGCAACGCCTTCGCGAGGTCGGTGGGCCTCATGTTCTCGAGCGCCGCGATGTCGATGTCCTGCTTGAGCACGTGGTCGCGGGTGGCCTCGAGCATCTGACGCGCGACCTCCCCAAGTTCCTGTGCGCCGTCTACCGTGGCCACGGTTCGCATAGCCCCCAGCACGGCCAACGATTCATCTGCGTCCCAGTTGAGCGATTTCACTTACTGCCCTTCTCCATAGGTTGCGGCTGAGGCAAGTCGATCGTCAACGGGCGAAGAGCCACTCGAACCGCAGCCGGCCACCAACGATAAGAACGCGCAAGGCAAGAGCAGCGTTCGTATCGAGGGGCGAGTGTAGCCCATCCGGCGACCCGGCGCGCATCGACGGGTTTGCCGCTCTTGGTGCGGTCGATCGGCGTCACTAAGGAGGCGGCCGTGATAGGCTCTCGCACCAACGTGACACCGCACTCGATCAAGAGATTCGTGAGGATCGTGGCGACAATAGCTGCGGCCGCTGTCGGACTGTTACTCGTGCGCCAGGCTCGCTCCCAAGACGGCGGTGCCGGTCAAGAGCTGTCCGAGGCGATCGAGAACACCGGTGAGCGGATTGCAGTCGTGGAAGACAAGATTTCCGTCCTTGGAGACCGTGCGTTGGAACAGCTACCGCTGTTCGGAGTCGCTCTGATCACGATCGTGGTGTTCTGGATTCTTGCGACGTTGCTCACCAAAGGCGATTGGCTCTTTCGATGGATAGAGAACCGTTTCGCAGGAGACATGGTCCGTCACTTGACTCGAATCGCTTTGGTGGGCGTCGGTGTATTGATCGCGCTGGAGCTTTTGAATGCAACAGCCCTCGTCGGCGCGGCGCTCGGAGCCGCCGGCGTGGTTGGAGTTGCCGTGGGCTTCGCCTTTCGGGACATCATGGAGAACTACCTGGCCGGCATACTTCTCAGCATGAGACATCCCTTCGAACGGAACGACTTCGTCTCCATCGACGGGAACGAGGGCAAGGTGGTTCGCTTGACCTCCCGAGCAACGGTTCTGCTGACTTTCGCGGGGAACCATTTGCGAATACCAAACTCGAAAGTGTTCAAGACGGTCCTGCTCAACTACACACGAAACCCGTTTCGACGGCTCGACTTCCAAGTGAGCATTGGGGTCAATGAAGACCTGATGGCAGCACAGAAGCTGGGTGTCGATGCGCTTTCGTCCATGGACGAAAGCGCAAGCAGATGTCGGCGGCGGGGTAGTCTGACCCGGGTGTCGACCTGACACGAGGGGACAACCCACACTTGCGAAACGGGCGGACCTCGGGGTAGTCATCTGCCATGCGATACCCGGTTGTCTCGATCTGGCTAACGACTCTTGCCCTCGCAGCCGGGTGCGCCGCGTCACAACCCGCGTCGAGCTGCCCGGACGCAAGCGTAAAGGAAGCCGGCTTCGCAGCGGGCGAGACGCAGCTCGCATCACTCGCGGAAGAGATCGCATGGGTGTCGTGTCCGCCCACGCTCCCAGCGGGATGCGAGATGGCGGTCTTGGAGGGTGACCCGAAGCAAGAGATGCTGTTCACGGTTCGATTTCGAACCGGCGCCGAGTTCGAGATGAAACCTCATTGGCACCCACGCAATGAGCGCGTGACGATCTTGGAAGGAAAGGTCGGCGTTGGCTTCGGCGACGAGATCAATCGGGAGAACGTCACCTGGTTCGGCCCGGGCGACTACTACGTCAACGCCGAAGGCGCGCATCATTTCGTTCTCGCCGATGGCCCAGCGGTGCTGCAGATCACTGGTATCGGCCCTTGGAAAGCGAACTTCCTCGAGGCGAACTAACCGACGTCTTCATCATGCCCAACGACGTTCCACTTCGGGTCCTACTCACCGGAGGCGCAGGCTTTCTCGGCCAACGCATCATCTCCGAGCTCCGTGAGCTGGGCGCGGCTCGCGACCGGGCAGTCTACATCCGCAGCATCGATCTGCTTCCGTGCGAGTCTGCTGACGACTCCGTTGTGGGAGACATCACCCAATTGTCTGCGTTGGACGCGGCCTCACGAGACACCGACGTCATCGTGCACGCCGCTGCGATGATCGACTGGGGGAACACACCTCGAAGCCGGCTCTTTGAAGTGAATCTCGACGGAACCCGGCATGTGCTCGAAGCCGCGCGCCGGAACGCCGTTCGCGCCGTGGTCTACACAGGGACCATGGACGCGGTGATGGACGGCGGTCCACTGCTCGCCATCGACGAAGGCCAGCCCTACCCGACTCGTTTCATGGACGCCTACTCCGAGAGCAAGGCCCTCGCCGAGCAGGCCGTCCTCGCTGCGAACGACGACAGTCTTCGTACCGTCGTCCTCCGCGCCTGTGGCATGTATGGCGAAGCCGACCCGTACCACATGGACAACGTCCTGACCTCGGTGCGCGATGGGAAGCTGACGTTTCGGGTGGGCTCACTCGAGACGGTATTCGAGCACGTGTACGTGGGGAATGTCGCCTACGCCCACGCACTCGCGACGTTCGCCATCATCGACGAGGAGCGGCCGACAATCGTTGGCCAGAAGTACTTCGTGACCGACCAACCGGCCGACAACTTCTTCGAGTTCATGCGAAAGTTCGTCGAACGGTTGGGCCACGAGTTTCCGCCCGCGTCTCGTTCGATTCCGGCGTGGGCGGCGATGCTCGCGGGCCGCGTCAACGAGCACTTTGCGAGACTCGTGCAGCCAGTGTGGAAGCTCCGCCCCGTCCTCACCGCTTCCAGCGTCTCGGTCCTGACGAACAGCATCTCGATCGAGAGCACGCGCCTCGCAGATGACCTCGGGTACGAGCCCCGCTACAGCGTCGAAGAGGCCTTCGAGCGCGTCGTGCGCTACTACGAGCCGCTCTTCGGACGCAGTTGAGCGACCGACGCAGCTCTGGCTTCAGACTAAACGAAGACCTCGATCCGATCGTCCGAAAGACGATGCTCGACAGGATGGAGCTTCATCGTGGGCTTGGGCTTGCCAGCCGGCTTCGTTCCGACGAACTCGCCGCGGGTATTGAAGTAGAAACGGTGGAACGGGCACGACAGGCAGTCGTCTTCGAGCCTTCCGCCGTGCCCGAGGTGCGCGCCCTGGTGCGGACAGTGCGCCTCGAAAATGCAGATCTCTCCATTTGACGCGCGGTACGCCACGACGTCCTCGCCGGCGACGGTGAACGTGTGTACTTTCCCTGCCTCGATCTCCTGGTCACGGCCGAGGAGGATCCATCGCTTTTGCTCCGCCACTTTGGTCGACTCCGGAGGTTGTTCGAACCCTTTCAGGTAATACTGACTCATCCACTCCCGTATCCGCAGAATGTCCGCTTCGGCTGGCAAGAGCTTGGGGTCCTTGAGCGAGCGCTTGTGGCGCCAGATGCGGTAGTCGCCGTCCGTGTCGTCCGCACCCGCCCTAGCAATGGCCCGCGACAGAAGATCGTGCAGGGAGATGAAGGGACTCAGCCGGAAAAGGGTGCGGAGCCAGGCGGGCAAGGTCGTTTCGTCGATGCTCGCGGCGACGTGCAGCCTGAGGTCGTTGTCTCCGATCGGCGTGAACGCGAGCACGAGTTGCGCTTGGAGCCCCCCATTTGTGGAGATCTGCCCGGCTCCGAAGCCCGGCCCATGGAAAGCCAGGTCTTGGTGATAGTCGGATACTGGGATCATCCGCGAGAGCGATCTCTTCACGACGCTCTGCGAGCTGCCGGCATAGGCAACCACGCCGCTCATCGCCAGGCGAAAGACGCGGTCGGTGTAAGTGTGGTCGGAGATGCTGACTGAACGCCAACGGTGCACCGTCTTGAAATGGATCGGGTCTCCGTTATTCTCGATGAGATCCAAGAGGTTCGTGTTCCTGAAGACGCGCGGCTTGCCGATGCAGAACTGTCGGCCGAGGGAACGATCGAACATGATCGGGAAAGGCCAGCTCGGGTGGTCCAGGTCGTCGCCGAACCAGACGCAAATGAACCCGTACTGCACGGTGACCTGCATGGCATGAACGCCCTCGTAGCGAACGATGTAACCAGGCTCTTCGGGCGAGGCTTCCACGGTCACGAAGGAGTCGAGAAACGGAACCTTCGTCGATTTCAGCTGAGGGAAATCGCGGACGAGGATCACGTTGAACCAACTGTTGTGCTTCTGAGGACGAATATACTTCGGGCTGCCCATGATGCTCTCTCGGCGACTCGCGTCAGGCCCCGAATACGACTTTCAGATCGACTTTGAGACCCTCGAGAAGGATCTTGGCGAGTGAGCCTTCCGTGTACGGGAGGTCGTACTTCTCACAGATTGCTCTGACCCGGCCGCTTGCGTTCTCGAGCTCCCGGCTAGAGAGAAACGGAAAGAGATGGTGTTCGATGTGCTTGTCGAAACCGCCGATGTAGGAGCGGTCGAACGGATAGTCGATGTTGCCAGCGTTTAGCACGGAGTTGATGTAGAAGTGGGCTCTGCTCGATGGATCGTATTCCTTCACGTGCAGGCTGACGCTGTCATCGCGGATGTGCGTCGATTTCCCCAAGACGCCACTAATGACCTCCGCGAACAGGAACGACAGGAGGTTCCCTGCCAGCACTCTCGGCGCATTCACACCGGCTTCGAGAGGGAGCGCGACGAATTCCTTTTTCGCGAGTGCCTTGTTGGATTTGAAAAGGTCTTTCCAAGCGTTCTCGTCGATCTCGCTGAATTTTTTGGCTTCGACGATGCCTATGAAGAACAGCGAGTGGAAGTTCTTGATGTGCGCGCTGACGAGGCCACTGATTCGGTCGCCCTTCTCGACGAAGAAGTCGCCGCTCACGCGGTGGTTCACTGGCGTCGCTTCTGGGTCGAGGCCGAACACGCCCGGATGCTTGTGGTGAAAACGATTGTGCCCATGCTCCCAGTGCTTGTCCAAGATGAAGAGCGGCATGTACCAGCCCTTGCGGCCTTGGAACTCCGGATCCGGATGCGTGCTGTACGAGCCGTGGAGCACCTCGTGTCCGAGGCAGAACTGCGCGAACCTCGACCGCCCCAACAAGAACGACCCCTTTAAGAAGGAGACCGGACCGAACCGAGATTTCAACAGCTTCCGGCCGCGGTTCTCGTCGGCCTTGAACTTCTCCCACGACGCAGAGGCGTGCTGGTTGTCTAAGCTCCTAGACTCCGCATTCTTGTGCTCCGAAACCAGGTCGCGGAGGAGCGCGTCGAAGTCCTCTTGGATCTGCTTCTGGGTCTCCGCGTCCCATTGACCCATTGGGTTAGGCCGCTTAACTCGCCTCTGGATAAACCCGGGATCGATGGCGGGCGCCGGTTGCATACGGTGTTCCTTTCAAACATGAAAAAGTTTCGTATTTGAATGGCTATCATAAAGTGAAAAAGATTCATATTATAAAATGGTGAGTGATTCCGCCGAGCAGGCCATGAAGGCCGGGCGCAGTGTCTGTCGAAAGCCCCAGCAGCAGCGGGCAAGGGCCAAGTACGACGCGATCCTGCAGGCGGCGATTCGAGTCCTGGTAGAGGAGGGGTACTCGAACGCCTCCACCGTGAAGATCGCGCAGGCCGCGGGTGTGAGCGTGGGCACCGTGTACGCGTACTTCGCCGACAAGGACGAGATCTTCTCGACATACATCGACGCCCGGATCGGCGAGATCTTGGCGGCGATCGCATCGAACGTCTCGATGGCGAGCTACGCGACCGTCGAGGAGGGAATTCACGATGTGATAGGCGCGGCAGTGACCTTCACCATGAACAACAAGAGGACGTTGAGCGCGATGGTCGGCAAGATCCCCGGCGTCTACGACGGGATGATGCTCCGAGGTATCATGCCGCAGCTCTACCCCGTCGCCGAGCAGTTCTATCGCGCGCATGGCCTGGTCAGAAACGAGACACAAGCTCGCCGGCTTACCTACGTGCTGTCCAGCGCCGTCACCGGGTTCTTCATTCGTCTCATCACCGACCCCGATCAGCCGCTCGACGAAGAAGAGATCGCCGATGAGCTCGTGGCCCTGATGATGGGATACATCGTTCGCTACCGCGACGATCGGTGACGCACAGTCGGACGCGCCTGGACGCCGGAAGCGGTATGCGCGAAAAGTGCCGCGGGCCTACTTGCGTCCAGTCCGCGGCTCAGCGCCCTTAGCCGCGCAGGGCTTGCTTCTTGAGCTCGATTCGCGCTACGGAGCGCCGGTGCACTTCGTCGGGACCGTCTGCGAGGCGAAGGGTTCGGCTGTTGGCCCAGTCATGGGCGAGACCGAAGTCTGTCGTGACACCCCCGCCACCGTGGGCCTGAATGGCGTCGTCCAGTATCTTCAGAGCCATGTTGGGCGCCTTCACTTTGATCATCGCGATTTCGGCTCTGGCCGCCTTATTGCCGACTTTGTCCATCATGTCGGCGGCCTTGAGGGTCAGGAGCCTCGTGCATTCGATGTCGATGCGGGCGTCGGCGATGCGTTCTTCCCAGACCGAGTGCTCGTAGAGTTTCTTCCCGAAGGCTTCTCTGCTCACCAGCCGGGCACACATCTTTTCGAGCGCGCGTTCCGCGACGCCAATGAGGCGCATGCAGTGGTGAATGCGGCCAGGTCCAAGGCGACCCTGCGCGATCTCGAAGCCGCGTCCCTCGCCGAGGAGCATGTTGCTGGCGGGAACTCGAGCGTTTTCGAATAGGACCTCGCCGTGACCATGCGGCGCATCGTCGAACCCGTAGACCGGAAGGTAGCGCTCGATGGTGACACCGTCCGTGTCACGCGGAACGAGGATCATGCTCTGCTGAAGATGACTCGAGGCACTCGGGTCGGTCTTGCCCATGACGATCATGATCGCGCATCGCTTGTCCATGATGCCGGAGGTCCACCACTTGCGGCCGTTGATCACGTACTCGTCGCCATCACGGCGAATCTCGGTGCAGATGTTGGTGGCATCGGACGAGGCAACCGCAGGCTCGGTCATCGCGAACGCAGAACGAATCCGGCCCTGCAGTAGCGGCTCGAGCCACTCGGTCTTTTGCGCGTCGGTTCCGTACCGTTCGAGGACCTCCATGTTGCCGGTGTCCGGCGCCGAGCAGTTGAAGATCTCAGGCGCGAACATCACCCGCCCCATGATCTCGCAGAGCGGCGCGTACTCGAGGTTGGTGAGCCCGGCCCCACGCTTGCTCTCGGGCAAGAAGAGGTTCCAGAGGTCGGCCTCCTTCGCCTTGGTCTTGAGCTCTTCTAAGACTGGCGGCACGTCCCAGCGGTCCGGAAGTGCGTCATGCTGCGCGTAGAACGCTGCCTCGTTGGGATAGATGTGCCGGTCCATGAAGTCCTGAACGCGATCGATCAGGGCCTTCGTCTTATCGCTGTAGGTAAAGTCCATGATGCCGAAGCGATAGTGGCATAGAGGGCCAGCCGGAGCACCCCCTGAGGTTATCCTGACGGCCCGGACGCCCGCGAGCTTGGCGGCGGCATCGAAGAAGTGCAATGACGACGCCCATGCTCCACTTGCGTTCTTTTCGTATCGCCATCGCGGCAACTCTGCTCGCGTCGAGCGCTTGCTCCGGTAGTACCGAATCTACGACGCCGAGCGCTGAGCTTCCCGCTCTTCAGGCCGTGGCCGACCCAGTTGACGGAGGTCGCATCGTCGACGCGTCAGGCAGGGAGATCTTGCTTCGGGGCGCGAACGTCAACGCGCTCGTCGAGTACTGGCAATACGACGAGGATCTGTTCACGACGTATCCGTTCACCGAGGAAGATGCGGACGCGATTGCAGCCATGGGATGGACCGCCGCACGGCTCCTGGTGAGCTGGTCCCGAGTCGAGCCGACGCCGGGCGAGTACGACGAAGCGTATCTAGACGAAGTCGCGAACGCTATTGCGATGCTCCGGGCACGAGAGATCTACACCCTGCTCGATCTCCACCAAGACGCCTGGAATGCATCCTTGGCGGCGCCGCCGGATGAGGTCTGCGAAGGCAACTCCGTGCCGGCCGGTGGTTGGGACGGTGCTCCTGCATGGGCGACGTTCGACGGCGGAGAGCCACGCTGCGAGAGCGGAGGCCAGCGCGAGTTCGTTCCTGCCGTGCGAGCCGCGTGGCGTGCGTTCTGGGACGACGCCGAAGGCCCGGGCGGCGTTGGCATCCAAACCCGCTACGTCCGCATGTTCGCCCATCTCGTCGCGAGGTTCGCCACTGATGATTCCGTCGCGGGCTACGATCTGATGAACGAGCCCAACGTCTTCGATACCCCCGACCTG
Organism: uncultured Sandaracinaceae bacterium; assembly: GCA_964476875.1. Taxonomy (GTDB): domain Bacteria; phylum Myxococcota_A; class Polyangia; order Polyangiales; family Houyiibacteriaceae; genus SG8-38. The sequence continues at coordinate 9,220 of CAYZDM010000010.1, forward strand.
CCCCTCCTTCAGAGCTTCTACGAGGACGCACTTTCGGCGATGCGTGAGGCCGAGCGGGCCGTCGGTGCACCGCGTCGTCTATTCCTCTTTGAACCATCGGCGAGTTGGTATTTTGGCTTCGCGCCAGCTCTTCCCTTCGAGCACGATGACCAGGTCGTCTACGCTCCTCATATCTATCAAGAGGGCATCGGTGGGGGCGTGCTCGAAGACGGTTTCGCACGGGCTTCACAAGAAGCCGCTGAGCTTTACGGAGGCGCACCGGTCATTACCGGTGAATGGGGAAGCGACCCCGACCGCGCGTCCGACCCTGAAGACGACTACTTCGAGCGGCACCTCGGTGAACAAGAAAACTATCGTTTTGGTGCAACGATGTGGACTTGGAGAGAAGCCTGTGGGGACCCCCACAAATACGCGCCGACCCGAGACGGAGTCGTTCCTGAAGTTTGGGGGTTCTTCGATGTCGACTGCGCGACCAACTCGATCAACGGTCCGCGAAGCGATCTAGTCGACGTGCTTCGAAAGATGACCGTGCGATTCGCGGCCGGCCCACTCAGCCAGGTCACGTGGTCGCCAGATGACCTCGCGCTCGAAGCCGCCGGAGACGACGCGAATGCCGGCAACCGCATGGAGGTCTTCGTTCCGACCGAAGATCCGTCCTCGGTCGAGATCGAGATCGACGGCTTGCAGGATCTCGACTCCGAGCCCTGGTTCGGCGGGACACTCTTTCACGCACGAGCCGAGGGCGGCCCCTGGTCGATGCGTCTAAGCCGCTGAGCGGTTCATGCCGCGCGATGGCATCAACTCGATGATTGGGCCGTGCCGAAGTGTCTTGTAGATGCCTTGGTAGAGGCCTAGCGACTCGTAGACCGCTGCAGTGATGAGCACGGTCCGCACCTGGCCGAGTGGAGAAAGCGGAAAGCCGTTGTGGGATAGCGCCGCGGACAACTTGAGCTCGGGGTTCGCCCAACCTCCTGCCCCGCCCATGCCAAAGTGACCGAACGCCGCGGGCACGCCCATCAGCAGGGCATCGGCCCGATGATAGCCGAGCCGCCAATGAAGCGGATAGAGGACCACCTTGTCGCGGCGCTTCATCTGCACCTCGGCCGACTGCCGGATGATCTCCGGTCGCAACAACTCGACCCCGTCGAGTTCGCCGCCAAGTGACAACGCGGCGTACATCTTTGCCAGCGAGCGCGCCGTGCAGACACCGTTCATCGACGGCTGACAGGACTTCCAGAACGCGGGATGGGTGAACAGCTCTTTCAACTTGTTCGGGGTGAGTCCCCGGCGAACCAGGCTCCGGAGCGGACCCGGAGGCATCCAACGAGGCGCGTCATATTTCGTCGGCAGGGGCGCTGGATCGTGTCGGCGGAGCGCGGGCAAGCCCACGAGATCCGCAAGTCGGCCCATGTGAGCGTCGGCCTCGCCGATGTAGAGACCGTCGAGAGAGAGTGGGCCCACGATTCGCTCCTGCACGAAGTCAGCAAAGCTCATTCCCGAGATGCGGTGTACGAGCTCGCCGATCAACCAGCCGAAAGTCACGGCGTGATATCCATTGGCGCTGCCAGGATGAAAATCCGGTTCGGTTTTGGCGAGCCTATCTACGATCAATTCCCAGTCGAGTATGTCGGTGAGCTGGTCAACCAAGGGAACGACTTTGTGCAGACCCGCCTGGTGCGAGAGAAGCTGGCGAACCGTAATGCTTTCCTTGCCGTTGCAGCCAAACTCCGGCCAGTACCGGGCGACCGGCGCGTCGTAGTCGATGAGGCCGTCCGAGGCGAGCATGTGAACCGCCGTGGCTGCCACGCCCTTGGTGCCGGAGAAGCAGATCGACATCGTATCGCGCTCCCAAGGACTGCCATCGTGTCGTGCCTGGCCGCCCCACACGTCGACGACGGGGCGTCCCTCGAGATACACGCTGACGCCGCCGCCACCACCGAAGCGGGCGATCTGTTTTCGTAGCTCGCGCACCACGGGCTCAAAGCGCGGGTCGTACTCCCCATGAATAGGAACGTCTTTTTCAGTCAAGGCGTCGTCCAAGAAAGCAATCATCGAGAAAGCTGGCAACAAAACGGGTGTCGCCGTGGCGTGCGGATAATGCGACCGTCTACGCCTCTAGCTGGGGTCGCAACCCCGCCCTGTAAACACGAAAAAGGAGCGATCTCGCAACTGCGCGAACTCAATCCGGAATCAACTTGGCAGTAGGTAAAGCAAATCCCGGAGCAAGGCGCGTCGCGTCGTCGCAGGCCGACTAAGAGGGCGCCAGCAGGTTCCACCTTAGAGGCTTGCGCGACACGCCTCGTGGCCGAATACAGCTGCGATGATTCTGACGCGCGCCCTCGAGCGATGAAGTCCGCGGAACCTAACTCGCCATATCCAAGACCGCGCGGAAACGGATCGTGTTCTCCATGACCTTGGCGAACCCCTCATTCGCCGCTTCGAGCGGGAAACGTTCGATCTGAGGCCGCACGTTGGCGAATGCGGCGAAGTTCATCGTGTCTTCGCTGTCTACAGCCGTGCCGCTTGGCCAGCCGTGAATCATCTTTCCTGACAGCATCGCAAAGGCATTGATCGCGATCGGGTCCGGGGCGGCCGCGACCAGCATCAGTTTACCGCGTCCGTGAAGGCCGTTGATGATTCCCTCGATTGCTTTGCCGTTCGGAGCAGTGGCCAGAATCAGGTTCGCCCCTCCGAGCTTCTGAAGCTCCGCGACTTCATCGTCCGACTTGGAATCGATGTACTCGTGGGCGCCCAGGTCTCGCGCGAGTTGCTCTTTGTCTTTGCCGCGCGACACGGCAACGGTGCGAAACCCCATTCGATTCGAAAACTGAATCGCCAGATGGCCCAGGCCACCGACGCCTTGTACCGCGACCAAGTCGCCAGGCCGGGCACCGCTGTTGCGGAGCGCGTTGTACGTGGTGATCCCTGCGCACAGGAGGGGTGCAGCTTCTATGGGAGTGAGCTCATCGGGAACCCGCGCAGCAGCCTCCCATGGACAGACCATGTACTCCTGGTAGCCACCGTCGTAGCTGATGCCTGCGATCTTGGCGTTCTCGCAATTAATGAAATCGCCTCGACGACAGGAATTGCATTTGAAGCAATGCCCGCCGTGCCAGCCCACGCCGACTCGATTGCCGACGCCAAACGCGTCCACGCCGTCTCCGAGCGCATCGACCACCCCGGCCACCTCGTGACCGGGCGCGCGAGGAAGCTCTAGACCTGGGAATTGGCCAAACTTCACAAACGCATCGCTGTGGCAGATGCCGCACGCTTCGACCTTGATGCGAATCTCTCCGGGTCCTGGTTTCGGGATCTCGCGTTCGTCCAAGGTGAACGGGCCCCCTGCTTCTTTTACGATCATGGCCTTCATCACAGGATCTCCTCGCCCGACGGTATAGAGCTAGAGGTCGGGTCGGCAAGCGCGGGTCGTCGAGCTCGATAGATGGTGCGGTTCTAGGGAGCTTCTTTGACGTACACCAGCTCGTACTCGATCGGCGACGCGAGCTTCTCGCTCGTCATCAGGACCGACATGACGAGTTGGCCCAATGCGTTGAAGCGATAGGTCGACTTGCGCTTTGCATGTTCGAACACGAAAAACTGTTGCAGCTCGTCGGTCCCCAGTCGGTACGATAGCTTGGAATCTCTTCCGTTGGGTCCGACCAGAGCGCGTTCGGTACCATCGAGCGGTGCGACGGCAGAGTACTGCCCCATCGCTACCGATACGTCGTCACCTTGCCGTTTGATTTCGATGCGCCCGGGCAGCTCTTTGTGATTCGCGAGACGGGATGCGGCGATCTTGCGTCCAAGCCAACCAAGGCTCGAGATCGCAGCCTCTATGGACTTCTGAATCGTTGCCTGGTCCGCTGTTGGGTCGCCCGCATAGCGATATGTTCCGTACAGGTTTTGCAGAACGGACATAGGCGCGGGAGGGCGATCGACGGGCTGCGACGAGGCTCTTGCCATTCCGATGACCGCCAGGGCGCCCACGAGGACGCCGATCTTGCTTATTCGAGCCGACGGCACCCTGCGTTGTCTAGGGCCCAGGCCGACGAAACGCCAGCCGTCGCGAAGCCAACCGCAACCGAGTTTGGCCTTCGGATAGCGAAGGAGACCGTTCTTGTCATCGAAGATGGATCCATTATTGTGCGCCAGCATGAAATTTATGATCCTTACGCTGGTGCCAGTAGCCCTGTTCGTCGCGTGCAGCAGCAGCAGCAGCAGCAGCAGCAGCGGCGGCAGCAGCTGCGCCACCTGCACCAGCGAAGATCTCGAGCAGCGAGTCGACGAGCTCGTGTCGCAGATGACTCTCGAAGAAAAGCTCGCGCAAATGTCCGGGGACACGGCTCTCCTCGGCGAGTACGGGCGAGAGCTTTGGTACGTCCCTGGCGTCGAGCGGCTTGCCGTGCCGCCTTTCAAGATGTCGGACGGGCCCCGCGGGGTTGGCGTGCACGATGGGGCCACTATCTTCCCGGTCGCGATGGCTCGGGGTGCGAGCTGGAACCCGGAGCTCGAACGGAGTGTCGGTGAAGCGATGGGCCGCGAGCTTCGAGCGATTGGCGGCAACGTTCTGCTCGCACCTGCGATCAACAACCTTCGACATCCGAGCTGGGGGCGCTCCCAGGAGACCTACGGAGAAGACGTTCACCATCTCTCGCAGATGGGCGTCGCCGCGGTTCAAGGAATTCAAACCTACGTGCTTGCGAACCCGAAGCACTACGCAGCCAACAGCATCGAGGACACGCGGATCCAAGTCGATGTGACCATCGACGAGCGTGCGCTGCGCGAGATCTATTTGGCGCAGTTTCGTGCCGCCGTTCATGAAGGCGGCGCCGCCTCGATCATGAGCGCGTACAACTCGGTGAACGGGCAGTTCTGCGGCGAGAACGTGACGCTGCTGCGGCGAATCCTGAAGGAGGAGTGGGGCTTTGACGGCTTCGTGCTCTCGGACTTCGTGCTCGGCACCCACACCGACTCGGCGCGAAACGGGCTCGACCTCGAGATGCCGTCGGCGAACGTCTTTAGGGCTCTTCCATCGTTGATCGAGTCCGGCGATCTGCCGGAAGAAGTCATCGACGACGCCGTTCGACGAATGGTCCGTAAGAAGCTCCAGCACAAGCTCGATCAGCCGAGCCCGGTGGATGAAAGCGTAGTGGCGAGCCCCGAGCACCTGGCGATTGCCCAGGCGGCCTCGACCGAGGGCACGGTACTATTGAAGAACGAATCGGGCGCGCTGCCGCTCGACATGGCGACCCTGGACCGAATCGCTGTCGTGGGGCTCCTCGCGGACACGGCAAACACGGGGGACACCGGCAGCAGCAACGTCCGGCCTGCCTTCGTGGTGACACCCTTGCAGGGCATCCAAGAGGCCGTGGGCGAACAGGTAGCCGTCGACCACATCGACAAGGATGTCCTCGATGCGGGTGACCTTGCGACGATAGAAGCCGCGGACGCGGTGATCGTTGTCACCGGGCTGACGGCTGAGGACGAGGGGGAAGGGATCATTGGCGCTGGCGACCGTGTCGACCTCGGATTGTCGGAAGAGCGTGTGAAGCTCATCCAGGACGCGGCGGCGGCTAACGATCGTGCGATCGTTCTCTTGGAGGGAGGCGGCGCCGTCACGATGGGGGACTGGCTCCCTGACATCGAGGCGCTGCTGATGATCTGGTACCCCGGACAGATGGGCGGCCACGCAGCAGCCGATCTCGTCTTCGGCAACGCCAACCCTTCGGGCAAATTGCCACTCACGTTCCCCATCGACCTCGGGCAGCTTCCGGCGTTCGACAACGAGTCGCTCTCCGTCACCTACGACTACTTCCACGGATACCGATTCCTCGACCGAATGGGTACGACTCCACAGTTCCCATTCGGCTTCGGGCTCAGCTACACGACTTTCTCGATCGACAACCTTCGCGCGAGTCAAACTCAGGGCGCGCCGGGCGAGGTGCTGCGCTTCACTGTCGACGTGACGAACACGGGCACGAGGCCGGGCGCCGAAGTCATTCAGCTCTACGTAAGCTACCCGAGTTCAGCCGTGGAGCGCTCCGAACGCGACCTCAAAGCCTTCGCCAAAGTGACGATCGAGCCAGGCGCCACGCAGTCGGTCGAACTCTCTCTACCCGTGAACAGCCTGGCCTATTACGACGTCGCCGACGCCACATGGGTACTCGAAGCGCTGAACTACGAGGTGCACCTAGGTACCTCTTCGCGTGATCTCCCGCTGGCCGCCAGTTTCAGCGTGAGCGCGACCGGCCCTGTCTCGTTGTACTGAGTCGGTTTCCAAGAATCGCACGAGCTCATAGTCGTTTGGGTCTAGCTTCCGCGTGCGGAGCACGTATTCAGACGCGAAGCCAGGGTAGAGCGAAGAGTTGCTCCCATCTGGGTTGAGGTACCAACTCTTGCAGCCGCCCCAGACCATGCGCTTCATTCGCTTCTGGATGTCGGCGTTGTACGCATCTTGGATGTCTTGACGGACATTCATGTACTTCAGGTTCTCGTTCCTGATCTTGTCGATCCCCTGAAGGGCGTGAGCGATCTGCGCCTCGGTAAAAACGAGCACGGATGTGTGACCGGGACCCGT
>CAYZDM010000011.1:0-15512 GCA_964476875.1 uncultured Sandaracinaceae bacterium
CCCCTTTTCGTTGGGGGTGAGGGGGCTATGGTTGGTGGATGTCGTTGGAAGTTGCTGAGGGTGTTGTGGACGGTCGCTTGGTTGAGGGCGGTGCACAAGATGTGGTTCGGGGGTTTCTTGCGGCGCTGGAGCGGCTGGATTTTGATGCTGCGTTGGCGCTCGTCGCGCCGGACGTCGTCTGGGTCAACGTTCCTTGGAAGGCCGCGAGTAACAAGGCTGGGTTCGAGAAGACGCTGCGCGGAATGTTTCGAGACGCCACTCGCTTCGAGGTGGAGTACCTCGACATACATGAACGTGGTGACGGGGTGGTTTACACGGACCGCATCGACACCTTTGAAGGCGGTGGCTTGTCGATGAGATTGCCGGTGCGCGGTGAGTTCCGCGTGAAAGACGGACTCGTGACCGAGTGGGTGGAGCGGTTCAGCTGGGTCACCTTGGTCGCGGAGATCGGGCGAAGCCTCCCGACCATCGTTAGGCATCGACTCGGCCGCTAGCCCAAAAAGGCGATCCGCACTCGACACTGCTCGGCCCGGTCCCGGAGCCCAAGAACCCTGCTATGGTTGCGCTTCCGTTCCCCTCCGTAGTTGGCGGGTCCGGCCGGTTGCATCAGGAGGATCAGATGGCGCGTTTAATTTCTTTGATTGGGTTGTGTGGATTGGTCGCGATCGCGGGTTGCGCGTCGGATAGCTCCGGGACCGGTGGTAGTGGTGCTTCGGGCGGTGCAGGCGGCGCCGGCGGCAGCGGTGCCTCGGGTGGTTCAGGCGGCGCCGGCGGCGGGCTGGATCTTTGTGGCAACCCGATCGCAGAGGACAACCCCGGCGACCCCGGCGACGGCAACTACGACGCCAACATCGTTTGGACCGAGTACGGGATTCCTCACGTCACCGCAGACGACTGGGGCAGCCTGGGGTACGGCGCGGGTTACGCGTACGCGAAAGAGAACTACTGCGTCCTGATGAAAGAGATCGTTCGCGCCAACGGCGAGAGCTTGCGTTGGTTCGGCGAAAGCGGAGGCAGCCTTTCCGATGACTTGGTGTACCGCTTCTTCAGCACCGACGAATACATCGAGGACGTGTTCCTTGCCGCCGCGGATGAGACGCTGCAGGCCCTGAGCCGCGGCTACGCTGCGGGCTACAACCGCTATCTCGAAGAGACCGGCGTGGAGAATCTCGCCGAGGGCCCCGAAGGCTGCCGCGATGCAGCTTGGGTGCGGCCGATCACCGAGATCGATCTCGGCAAGGTCTATCGAAAGCTGGTCCTTCGCGCCGGCATCGGTACCCTCGCACGACTGATTCAAGACGCGGACGCCCCCGAGATGTCGACCGCGTCATTGACCACGCCCGTGCCCGCCGAAAGCATCGCCATCGACGAATCGGCTTGGGGCATGCCGCCAGCCACGATGATGGGCAGCAATGCGTACGGTATCGGGGCCGAAGGCTCTCAAACGGACCACGGCATCCTGCTCGGAAACCCCCATTTCCCTTGGCAAGGCTCCGAACGCTTTTTTATCCATCACCTCACGATCCCGGACGTCTATGACGTGATGGGCGCCTCATTACAGGGTGTTCCCCTCGTCAACATTGGCTTCAATACGAACGTCGCCTGGTCGCACACCGTATCGACCGGCCGACGATTCACCGGACACGAGCTCCACCTGCTCGAAGACGACCCGATGCGATACATGTACGATGGCGAAGTTCGCGACATCGAAACTTTCGACGTGACGATTGAGGTCCTGCTCGAAGACGACAGCATCGAAGAACGCGTCGAGCAAGTCTACATGACCCAGTACGGACCGATCATCGACCTGCGTTTCGTGAACGGCGCGTTTGGCGGTTGGCCGACCGGCAACAATACGGTGGTCGCTATCGGTGATGCCAACCTCGACAACACCCGCGTGCTCAGTCAGTTCTCGGAGATGGGCAAGGCGGGCTGCATCGCGGAGCTCGAGGACGCCCTCAAGATCATCGGCCTTCCTTGGGTCAACACCATCGCGGCCGACCGAGATGGCACGGGTTACTACGCCGACATCACGACCGTACCCAACGTGTCTGCCGAGAAACTCGACAGCTGCGCGGACAGTGTCATTTCCGTGGCGCTGTCGGTAAACCGATTCTTCACGCTCAATGGGTCGCGGAGCGAATGTGAATGGGGAACCGATCCAGACGGACCGGAAGGGCTTCTGGGCTTCAACAACCTCCCGAAGCTCAAGACCGGCCCCGACGTGCCCTACGTCGCCAACTCGAACGACAGCTACTGGTTGAGCCACCCCGACATGCTGCTCGAAGGCTTCACGCCGCTCGTTGGAAGCGAGGGCATCCAGCAATCGCTACGGACACGGCAGGCCTTCGTGCAAGCCGAGGGCCGTATCGCGGGCACCGACGGCCTCGATGACGACCCGGGGTTCACTGTCGAGTACGTGCAAGAGCTGCTGTACGGAAACCGCAACATCGCTGGCGAGCTCACGCGTCCGGACGTCCTCGCCATCTGCGACAGCGTGGACGACTGGAGTGTATACAGCGACAACCCGGTCGAAGCCGAGAGCGCCTGCGGGATTCTCGAAGACTGGGACGGTCGTTTCGACAACGGGAGCGTTGGCGCGACGATCTGGAACGAGTTCTGGCGCCGTGTAGACGACAACGGGAACGACCTGTGGGCTGTGCCGTTCGACGTGACGGATCCGGTCAACACCCCAAACACGCTCAACGTCGAGGACCCGGACATCGTGGAATCGGTGAAGGTCTCTCTTGGTGCTGGCGTGGACTTCATGATCGACGGCGGAATCCCGCTCGACCGTCCTTGGGGTGAAGTGCAGTTCCGTCCGGTGGGCGACGCTCAGATTCCGATCCATGGCGGCTCTGGGCGCTTCATGTTCAGCGTCATCAGCTCGAGCTTCATCGACCAGGTTGGCTACGCGAACATTTCCGCTGGAAATAGCTACATTCAGACGGTGACCTGGGACGAGACCGAGTGCCCCGACGCGTACGCGGTCCTGACCTATTCGCAGTCGACCGACCCGGCGTCTGATCACTATGCCGATCTGACGCAGGTCTACTCAGACGAGACCTGGAACGACATGCCGTACTGTGAGGCAGATATCCAAGCAGCGAAGATCGACGAGATCGACCTGTCTAGCTCGGAAAACTAGTCCAGAGGGCTAAAACGCTGGCATCCTGCGGCCGATGCGCGCCTGTGTGCGATCGATCCTCGTGGTCATGGTGCTTGGGAGTGCGTCCGCCGGACTGGCACAACAGTCCGACGCGGGCGTAGCGCCCGAGCCCGACGCCGGGAGCTCAGCGGAGAAGCAAGCGGACGACAAGCACCCTCGCTTGGTCAAACCGGCCGGCAATCGGGAAGACAACGAACAACTGGGGGGCGAGCCCTCGCTCACCGAGAGCAAGCCGGACCCGAGCTCGCAGGTGGACGGAGAGAACGCTTCCGAGACCGGCGAGAGCCCATGCAACCTCGATTGCATCGAAGCTCAGTACAAGGTGGAATACACCAAGGAGCAGCAGAAGAAGGGCACGCTTGAGGTCGCAAGGGAGACCGGCTCCCTCGGGGGGGACCTCGAGGACGACGTGGGGGACGCCCTCTCCGCGGAACCGAGCACGACGTCGCTTGCCGAAGTGGTGCCCGACGGCGTCGACGATCGAAAGCTGCCGATGCGACTCGGCCCGGTGCGGATAAGAATCGGCAAGACTGACGATTGGGTCGGAGTAGGGTTCGCGGCACAGCTGGAGTTTGAGTACGACCAGGAGTTCAACGGCGGGGGTACCGCCAAGTCCTCACAAGAGACCCTCGAGTTCAGGCGAATCCGAGCGACCCTATCGAGCTCGTTCATCGACGGACGGATTCGGAGCCGGTTCCAGATCAACCTCACGCCGAGCGCGTTCGAGCTGATCGACATGTGGTTCGCGTTCACACGCTTCAAGTTCGCCACGTTCCGCCTAGGGCAGTTCAAGATCCCTTATGACAGGTACCGCGCTCAATCGTTCGCTGCGCTCTCGTTTGTGGACTGGGCACCCACGACACGCATGTTCGGCTCCGAGCGCCAGGTGGGGGCGGAGATGCTGGGGATCGGCGGATTCCTAAAGGCCGAGTACGCGATCGGCGTGTTTAGTGGGACCAACGCGCGGGCCTCCCAGGCTGTCGGCATCACCGAAGTCTATGGGAACGTACCCGCGAACCCCTCGAACTTCGGGTCCGGCGAAGTCATCAGCGAGTTTCACCCAGAGCTCGTGGCGCGCGGTGCGAAAAACTTCGGCAAGATCAACACCGACACCAACAGCGACGTCACCGGGAGCAAAGAGCTTCGGCACAGCCTCGGTTTCGGGGTCGCGTGGGACGCACGGCCCAAATTTGCCCAAGATCTCGGCTTACGCCTCTCGGCGGAGTGGCTCGGAAAGATCCGCCACGTCCACATCAACGTCGTCAGCTATCTCGCTTGGTTCACCCCATGGCAGGGGGGAAAGCTGCTTTATGGACCGATGGGGTTCATGGCCGAGACCGGATATCGATTCTCTCTCGTGTGGGAGCTCGCTCTACGGTACAGCATCACCTACCTGACGCCCTGGCTTCGAAGCGATGCGAGGGCCTACGGCCAGTTTCAAATAGCCAACGCGACGGACCCAGCCTCCGCTACTGCGCAATACGGTGAGAACGGCGACCAGACTACCAGCAATGCATTGGCGCTTGCGGGCACCTCGCACATCATCGGCAACAGTCTGAAGGTCGTGGCGGAGTTCGCTTGGCTAGCGCAGAAGTGGGAAACAGGACGCCAAAACGGCATAAGTCTGTTCCTACAGCTTCAGTTCTTGTTCTAGCGCAGCCCTAGATCAGTGCTGATGACCGCCGGCGCCATGCGGATGCCCGTGGGTGATCTCTTCTTCCGTCGCGTCGCGGAGTGATGCCACCGTCACGTCGAAGTGAAGCGTCTCGCCAGCGAGCGGGTGATTCGGATCGACGGTAATCGTGTCGTCGGTGATGCCGGTGATGAAGAAAGGGATCTGCCGACCTTCATCGTCGTGCGCGACGACCTGCATGCCCGCTGCAAGCTCCGCGTCAGCGGGAAACAAGTTGCGGGGCACTTCCTGGGCTTCGCCAATTCGCGGACCGTAGCCCTTCTCGGGTGACACGCTCGCCTTGACGGACTCTCCTTCGGCGACGCCCTCGAGTTGCTCCTCGAGGCCCGGAACGATGTTCTGCGCGCCGTGAAGGTAGAGCAGCGGGCTCCCATCTTCCGATCGATCGATGATCTCTCCATCGTCGTCGCGCAGGGTGTAAGCGAGAGAAACTACTTTGTTTACAGTGATTTTGTCGGTCATGATGCGGGCGCCAACATGGCATAATTCGCGCCCGGCGCTACCGGGGCGCGCGACTGAAGGGACTGCAACCATGATCGAAGTGATGACCGACCTTCCCGAGCGAGTGCTCGGGCTCAAAGCCAGCGGCGAAGTGACCGCGGAAGACTACAGAACCGTCTTGGTCCCGGCCCTCGAGGAGCAGCTCACCCGTCACGAGAAAGTCCGTTTGCTCTACGTTTTCGGCGATGAGTTCAAGGGGTACAGCGGAGGTGCTGCCTGGGAAGACGCTAAAGTGGGCATGAAGCACCTCACCTCATTCGAGCGCGTCGCGATCGTGACGGATGTCGACTGGATCGAGAAGACGATCAAGGCGTTCGGCTTCGCGGTACCGGGGGAGGTGCGGGTCTTCGATGACGATGATCTCGAGGCTGCCCGCCAGTGGATCTCGGAACCACCGTCACAGGGGCATCTCTCGTTCGACCTCAACGAGGATCAAGGTGTGCTGATTCTGCAGCCGAAAGGCGAGCTCGAAGTCGCTGACTTCGAACGAGTAGGTGCAGAGCTCGACCCATACATCGAGAAGGCTGGTCAGCTGAACGGCTTGATGGTCGTCGCAGAGCACTTCCCCGGCTGGGACGATTTCTCTGCCCTGAGTTCGCACCTTCGCTTCGTCAAAGAGCATCAGGCAAAGATTCGGCGCATCGCGTTGGTTACGAACGACCGACTGGTATCCGCGATCCCGCGCTTCGCGTCTAAGTTCATCTCAGCGGAAGCCCGATCGTTTCCAATGAGCGATCGCGACGACGCCCTCCTGTGGGTGAGCGGCAGCTAACTACGAAACGGGGCGGCGCAACTTCATGTAGACGGCCTCGATCACGAAGCCCAGCACGACCAAAACTACCAGGACCCCTATTTGCTTGGGTTCGTCCTGGTAGGTGTGAACCAACAGAGCTACCAGGGCACCGACGCAAGCCAGCACCCCCAGACCGGCTATCCACCGACTGCTTTTCGCTTCTTCATGGCGAGCGAAGTTTGCCGCGTTGACGAAGGCAAAGATGACGAGAAATCCGGCGCTTCCCATCCCGGATATCGCCGTCAAGTCGGCAAGGTTGGCCACGAGTAGCGCCGCCGCCGCGGTGAGCACTAGCCCAGGAACGGGTTGGTTCCAGATTCGATGCTTCAAGAACGCGGGGGCCTCGCCCTCCGCCGAGATCGATTCGGCCAGCCGAGCCGAGCCGTACAGTGTTGCGTTGATTGCGGAGAACGTCGCAAGCACGGCGGAGATCGCCACGAGCGTGAAGCCAAGCTGACCAAGGCTCGGGCGGGTCGCCTCTGCGAGTGCGAAGTCGGCCCCAGATTGAATTTCACTTGCACTCAACGTCCCTACAGTCACGCCTGCAATGACAACGTAGAGCAGAATGACGAAACAGACGGAAGTGTAGTACGCGCGGGGTAGCACTTTCGCGGCATTCGCTACATTCGGGGCGGTGTTGGCGATCAGCTCGAATCCTTCGTAGGCGACGAAGATCAGCATGCCTCCACCGACGATGGCGAGAGGCGACTCCCACTTGGAGGGTGCGAGTCGAGCAACGTCGATGCTACCGACTCCGAACACGATGACCACCAACAAGATCATGATCTTGATGACGACGACGACGGTCTCGCTTTTGCTCACTAGCGAGGGGGAGGCGAGGTTTAGAACGACCGGAATCAAGATCCCGCTGCTTATGAGGACGTGATGAAGGATGGGACCTGCGTCCCCCGAGAAGAATGTCTCGGCGTAGTTCGCGAACGCGACGGTGTAGAGCGCCAGGGTCACGATGTAGCTGAGCCAAAGCAGGTTGTTGATTCCGCCCGTGCAGAGGTCGACCCCGAACGCCCGGTCGATGAAGATGATCGTGCCACCTTCGCTGGGGTAGGCGACGGTGAGCTTGGCGTAGGAGTACGCGGTCAGGAGAGCGACCACCCCGGCTACCAGGAATGCCACCGGGGTCGCTCCGCCCGCCAAGGTGGCTGCAAGGCCTAGAACGGCGAAAATGCCGCCACCCACCATCCCGCCGATGCCTATCGCGACGGCTCCCCAGAAGTTAATCTGACGCGTCTCGCAATGCTCATGAAATCGCGTCATCGAACTGGTAAGGGGTATCCTCGCACGCGGAGCAGGTCAAATGACAACGAACGAAGACAGCGAAGACGGCAGCAATTTCGACAGGCGGGTGATGCAAGCGGCGGTGCGGCTGAGCCTTCTCGCCTTGCTGGTGTTTTGGTGCCTGAAGATCTTGGGCCCGTTTATCAATCCGATCCTCGGAGGCATCGTCATCGCTATCGCCGTGCAGGCGCCGTACGCCAAGCTGACCCAGGTGCTCGGCGGGCGTCCGAGACTGGCGGCAGTACTGTTGGTACTCATCGCGCTATTCGTCCTGATCGTTCCAACGATCGCGCTAGGCGCCAGCCTGGTCGACTCGACCACCGGACTGACGGACGAATTCGCAGGCGAGGAATTCAAAGTACCACCGCCGCCAGCCGGTATTGAGGATTGGCCGATCGTTGGGGAGCGTCTGCACGAGGTCTGGCTGAGCGCCTCCCAGAACCTCGAAGCCGTATTGATGAAGCTCGCTCCCTACTTGAAAGACGTGGGCCTGTGGTTGGTATCGACGGTGGGCGACCTCGGCGTTGGTTTGTTGATGTTCGTCGTCGCGATCTTCATCGCCGGAGCACTTTTGCCCAATGGCGACCGGTCCAACCAGCTCGCACGTAAGGCGTCGCTCATGGTCGCGGGGCGTAGGGGTCCCGCGATGTCAGATCTCGCAGCATCGAGCGTACGAAGTGTCACACGCGGCGTTCTCGGTGTCGCGGTGATCCAGTCTCTCCTCTCAGGGCTTGGAATGCTGGTCGTTGGCGTACCGGGAGCGGGGCTTTGGACGCTAATGATCTTGATCCTGGCCGTCATGCAGCTTCCCTCGATGATCGTCTTGATCCCGGTCATATTCTACGTGTTCTCGGCGCAGTCGACCGGGGTCGCCGTCATGTTCGCCATCTGGGCGGCTCTGGTCGGATTGAGTGACAACGTGCTGAAGCCATTGCTGATGGGCCGCGGCTCGAGCGTCCCGATGCTGGTTCTCTTCATGGGATCGCTAGGCGGGTTCGTGGCTAGCGGCATTCTTGGGCTGTTCACGGGTGCCGTCGTCCTGTCGCTCGGATACACAATCTTCATGGCCTGGATCGACGATTCGAACGCGGACGACGATGACGCCGCAAAGGCCCCCACAGAGATGGGATAGACATGCAGGCGCTCTAACCTCAGCGCAGGAGGCGAACACGGATGGTGGCGGGAACACCCTGGAGCTCGTCGATCAGAGGGCCCGCGTCGTCGAGCTCGATGTCCATGACGACATAGCCGACGTCGGCGTGAGTCTCGAGGTACTGGGCAGCGACATTGACCCCGTGCTTTGAAAACACATGGTTGATCTGCCCCATCACCCCTGGCTCGTTCTTGTGAATGTGCAGAATGCGTCTGCGATTCTCGTGATCGGGGATGCTCACTTGCGGAAAATTCACGGCCGACACGGTGGAGCCATTGTCGTTGTACTTGACCAGTTTGGCGACCACCTCGCGGGCGATGTTGAACTGAGCTTCCTCTGTGGCGCCTCCGATGTGCGGTGTGAGGATGACGTTGTCGAACTCGCGGAGCGGTGATTCGAACGTCTCTTGGTTGCTCTTGGGTTCGACCGGGAACACGTCGATCGCGGCGCCTCCGATGTGACCTGTCGCAAGGGCAGCCGACAACGCATCAATGTCGACGACACTGCCTCTAGCGGCATTGATCAGAAACGCGCCCGGACGCATGGCCTTCATCGCATCGGCGTCGATGATGTTGCGGGTCACCGGTGTCTCGGGAACATGCAGACTGAGGACATCCGCTTCGGCAAGCAGTTCATCGAGACTATTGACCGGTGCGGCATTGCCGAGCGGAAGTTTGTGGTCGATGTCGTAGTAGAGAACTCGCATCCCCAGGCCCTCGGCGAGGATACCCAATTGGCTTCCGATGCGGCCGTATCCGACAATCCCGAGGCACTTCCCGCGTACCTCGTACGCATTCCGCGCCGTCTTGGCCCACTCGCCACGTCGTGCCCGTGCACTCTTCTCAGGAATACCGCGCATCAGAAGAATGATGTCGGCGATTGCGAGCTCCGCGACGCTGCGGGTGTTCGAGAATGGCGCGTTGAACACGGGCACGCCCCGACGTCGAGCCACGTCTAGGTCGACCTGGTTCGTGCCAATACAGAAGCAGCCGATCGCCTTGAGGTTCTTTGCTGCATCGAGGACCCCGGCATCGAGGTGCGTGCGGGAGCGGATGCCGATCAGGTCCACGTCGGCAATGGCGTCCAGGAGATCAGAGCCCGTCAGGGAATGCGTGAAACGCTCCACGTTCAGGTAGCCCGAGGCAGCGAGGCTTTCCACGGCTGCGTCGTGAATACCCTCCAAGAGGAGGACGCGAGCTTCGTTTCCAGCCACGGCCGGAGTCTGGGTCGATCCTACAGTTGCCGCAAGAAGCGGAGATACGCCCCGGCGGTCTCCCCAGGTGCTTCGAAGTGTGGGTAGTGCCCGATCTTCGGAAGCTCGACGGTGAAGTGGTTGGGACTCACCAGCTCCCGGTATCGCTCAATCATGTGTGACCCGGACACCGGATCTGCGGAACCGTTGATCAAACCGATAGGAACTGCGCTACGGCGAAGCGCATCGATCCAGCGCTCGCGGTGGATCTTCCTGTCGCTCATGTAGGTCATCAGATTGTGAAACGCGTGCTTCCCGTCGTTGTAATTGATGAGCTTCCAGAAACTATCCAGTTCTCCCGCCGAGGGCTTCGTGTCGGGTCCAAACACCACAGAGAACGACCTGTCAAAGGTGCGCTTCGACGAGAATCTATTGACCAGGGGGCCGAGCGGACTGAGGAGCAGTTTCTGGATCAGCCGCGCTCTGTGCGTCTCCGGAAAGAGCCCACCATTGAGAAAGCACACCGACAGCCAACGCCCCTCGCCCTTCCCTTCGTCTTGTCTTGCCAGAAGCTCTTGC
The DNA here is from genome assembly GCA_964476875.1 of uncultured Sandaracinaceae bacterium. Taxonomy (GTDB): domain Bacteria; phylum Myxococcota_A; class Polyangia; order Polyangiales; family Houyiibacteriaceae; genus SG8-38. The sequence goes on from CAYZDM010000011.1 coordinate 10,377, forward strand.
GCCACGGTGTCGCCGTAGTCGTGAGCCAGTACGTGAAACGCTCCAAGCCTGCGGTCTGCGATCAGGGCTTCCGCCAGATCAGCCTGTTCCATCATGCTGTAGGTGTGCGGGTCGGGCTTCTCGCTGAACCCAAGGCCCAGCATGTCGAATGCCACAAGGCGATACGACTCGTTGAGCGCGCTCCAAATAGGCGCCCAATCCCACGAGGCGGTGGGGAAGCCGTGAATGAACAAGATCGCGGGCTTGTCGAGTTCGCCCGTGTCGAGACAGAAGATCTCGCGACCCAGGAGCTGAGAGAAGTGGCCGCGCTCGCGCCACTGTTCGATCGTGGGGTGCATGGAGGTTCAGAGGCTAAATGAAATCGCTCCGAAGATCATGGTCATAAAGAGGACCATGGAGATCTTCCACCCGCGATGGGCGTGCCTCATCTCCATGAACTCGAAGAATATCAGGAAAAACTTCCCGAGCCCGATGGCGAGAACGACATACGCGACGTCGGTCCTATCCATCGTAGAGTTATAGAAACCGAAGACGCTGAGCGCGACGAGCACGAGCCAAACGGTACCCTCTCTAGTGGTGAACTTGTTCATAGGACGCTCAAATCAAATAGAGGATGGGGAAGAGGAGCACCCATATTAGGTCGCACATGTGCCAAAAAGCGCTGCCCGTCTTCAGATTGAAATCAGTCGCGACAAACGCTTGGCCTTTGTGAATCCGTCTGGCCATGTAGGCGAGCACGAGCAGCCCGAGAAGTACGTGAAAGAGATGAAACGCGGTCAGTAGCCAATAGAAATCGAAGAACTGATTCACTCCGGTCGTGAGGCCATGAGCAAGCTTGTCGCGGTACTCGATCACTTTCACGACTACGAAAACGAAGCCCAACGCCATCGTGCCGACCAGCAACCGAGCAGCCTTTCGTTCGTCGCCGCGGTCGTAGCTTCCGTTGGCCAAGACGACCAGGTATCCGCTGGTCAGCAACACCAGGGTGTTGAGGAGCGCCAGCGGTTGATTGAGCTCAGCTTGCGACGACTCGAAGACCGCCAAGCTCTTCGCTCGCATCGCGGCGAAAACGATGAAGGCCAATCCGAACGCCAGAAGCTCCATGAAGATGAAGACCCAAATCAACATCCCGCCGGGCGGTTCGAGTGGGTTTCCAACCTCAGCCCGTGCTATCGGTCGATTCACTCTGCGCCACTTAGCATCTAGAACCCCACATTGACACCGCTTCATCGGGGCCAGAGAGTATCGCCACCAATTCGAGGATGGGAACAATGCCCAAGACCGCATTCGTTACAGGAGGCACCGGTTTCATCGGGATCAACCTCATCGAGCTGCTCGTGAACGAGGGATGGGACGTCACGGCACTTCACCGACCCACGTCGGACCTCACTTACTTGAAGCGCTTTCCGATCCATCTTGCCGAGGGATCGATCACCGACCGTGCTTCTTTGGATCGGGGGATTCCCGATGGCGTCGATGCGGTGTTCCACGTCGCCGGCGACACGAACATGTGGTCCAAGAGGAACGTGCAGCAGAGCGCGATCAACATCGACGGCGCTCGCAACATGGTCGAGGCGGCTGCTGCGAAGCAAGCGGGCGTATTCATCCATACGTCCACCATCTCCGCGTGGGGCCGGGTCACTGGGCGCGTCGACGAAGAGACGCCACAAGAGGGCGAACGCTCGTGGATCAACTACGAGCGCAGCAAGCACCGCGGGGAACGGGAAGCGCTCAAGGGCGTCGACCTCGGTCTCAAAGTGGTGGTGATGAACCCCGGTGGCGTCGCGGGCCCCTACGACACCAACACTTGGGGGCAGCTCTTCTTTCTACTGCGCGACAACGCCTTGCCGGCCGCCTCACCCGGTACGATCACCATCTCGCACGTCCACGATATCGTCGCGGCACACCTCGCGGCCGTTACCAAGGGATGCAACGGCGAGCGCTACATTCTCGGCAGCGACCTCATTCCGGTCGTGGATTTCATCGCCGAGATCGCACGCGTGGCGGGAGTCGCCAAGCCACCGAAGAAGGCCCCCTCCTGGGTTCTCAGGATGTTCGGCCGACTGTCGGTCATGGTGGCGGCGATCACGGGTAAAGAGCCCGATGTGACGCCTGAAATTGCAGCGATGACGAGCATGACTGACACCAGCTATTCGAGCGAGAAGGCCGTTCGCGAGCTAGGCTACCAAGCCCGGCCGATGGCGGCCGCGGTTCGCGACAACTACGACTGGCTCGTGAAGGAAGGTCTGCTTGCCGAATCTAGATGACATGGCCGGCGTGCTCGTTCGACCGCTGCAGCTCTTTCGCGCGCGGCCCCACAACACGCTCGATCGGCTTCACGCCTATGACGGCCTGTCGCGGGAGGCGCTCTTCCCCGCGCCGACGCGGCTCCCAAACGTCCGAACACGCCCGCGTTGGTCTCTCCCTGGCTTTGCGAACGAAGATTTGTCCTTCGCGTCGCTACACGAGCCTGTCGAGCCCCTCTTCAGTGAGCACTATCACGCACGAAGCCGTCGCATCCAAACCGTCTACGCGAAACGGATCCGTCCAAACGGAGTCACGGGCCGTCCGCGACTGCTCTACATCCACGGCTACATGCAGCCAGAAACGGTAGTAGAGGAGCTGGGACTGCTGAGTACGATGGCTCGAGCTCTCGATATCGAGATCGTTCACATGCAGCCGCCGTACCACGGGCGACGCAAGCCGCGACGCTCTCCCTACGACGGCGAACGATTCTGGACAGCCGATGTCGTGCGGAGCTTCGAGTCGATGCGGCAAACCATCATCGATGCCAGGACCCTGCTCTCGGTGATGCTCGCGGAGTCGCCAGGGCCCGTGGGTGTCGTGGGGATTTCGCTAGGAGGCTCTTTCTCGGCGACGTTGGCGTGTCTCGAACCTCGATTCGATTTCTCGGCTCCGCTCGTCGCACACATGGACATGGGCGCTCTGCTCCGGGACGCGCCAGTGCTTGGCGCCATGCGCAAAGACCTCGCCGGCTTTGGCTGGACGCCGAACGATTTCGGCGACTTTTTTGAGAGGATCGGCTGGGACGAGCTCCTCCCCGTGATTCCCAAAGAGCGGCTGCTTCTATTCGCTGCGGAGCATGACCGGTTCTTCGACCCCGATGTGCTTCGAATCATGTGGAGTCGCTGGGGCGAGCCCGAGATTCATTGGTACCGGACGAGCCACATGGGTTTCATTCCACACATGCCCAGCGCCATCCGGCATCTTCAGCGATTCATCAACGGACTTAGTCGGCCGTAGGGGCGTTGACGGGCGGAGCTTCGGTTTCGACGTCCGGCTGAACGGGTTCTTCGCGAAGTTTCAACACCGACTCGAAGTCACCATTCGTCAAGCGGTAGACGCCTCCTGCGTACTGCAGGTACCCAAAGCCGTAGAGGAGCGACTGGACTCCAAGCTCACCGACGAACTCCACTCGATGGGTAGGAATGTACTTCATTGGGTCCTCAACGACGCTCTTGAGCGAATCGACGACGAGCTGCGTCTCGGCTGGATCTTCGACCGTCAACACCTCTGTCTCGCCCATCCCGGTGCCCGACGGTAACGGCGACCTTTGAAACACCGCGATGCTTTTCAGGGCGCCGAGCGGCGCCATCGAGATCGACGTGGGTGCCTTTACCGCAACAAGGACGCCCCCGGTCTGAACCGACATGGCATTCTGTGCCAAAGGCGCGTCGAGTGCGCACTTGAAAGCCGTTCCTGCGACCGTCACCGTTGAACCGGTGCCGCTCCCGTGAGCCATCGCAGGCGCCGTGTCCTGCTCGGTCGGGCCGCGACCATCTCCCTGCGCGATCTCCTCCGGATGCAAGAGGAGGTGCGTAGCGCCTCGTTCTGCCGCCGCATTGCGAGCGTTGTCCTCCGCCGCCGCGCGATTCACCTTCGGCTTCGAGTAGGCCCCCGCCATGCCGCCGCCGTAGCCGATCACCACACCTAGATTCTCGCAACCGTTTGGCTGGTCGTACAGCATCACGATGTTGTTGCCGCTAGCCGAAAGTTGAGGAGCTTTGCAACCAATCAGCGAGCCCCCGAAGGCCAGCCCGCAAAGTAGGGCCGTCCACTTTGTGCAGCGCGAAATTTTTGCGATCATCGACGCATCTCCTGCCGAAACACTGCCCAGCTGGCGCGTGAAGTCAACCCGCGCCCAGGCGCAGGAGATCGATTTTTGGTACGCGTATTGCGTATTGCTGCGGTCAGCTAGGTGTAAGCTATGCCGATGGCACTCTCGCAACCCACTCTCGAAACCAGACAGCGAATCAAGAGCCTGGAGGATTACCAGAGTCTCTACGAACGAAGCATCAGCGAGAATCAGAAGTTCTGGCGCGATGAAAGCAAGGAACTCCACTGGTTCTACGAGCCACAAAGCGTGTTCGAGGAACATGGCCCCGGCGAGTTCGTGTGGTTCGCTGGCGGACGTCTCAACGCCTCGGTCAACTGCGTCGACCGCCATGCAGCGAAGGACGCGAACAAGACCGCGATCATCTTCGTCAAAGACGAGCCCGGGGAGTACGAACACATCTCGTTCGGCGACCTCAAGAAAGCGGTGGGGCGCACGGCAAACGCGCTGAGAACGCTCGGAGTTCGTAAAGGCGATCGAGTCTGCATCTACCTGCCAATGGTGCCGGAACTCGCATACACGATGCTCGCCTGCGCACGAATTGGCGCGGTCCACTCGATCGTGTTCGGGGGCTTCAGTGCCGAGGCGCTGCGTGACCGCATCATCGACGCCCAAGCCAAAGTGGTCGTCACCGCGAATGAAGGCTTACGCGGCGGAAAGCGCATCGCACTCAAGAAGATAACCGACCACGCGGTTGATGGCCTCGGGGTCGTGAAGAATGTGCTGGTCGTCCGACGCACTGACGCTGAAGTCGAGATGCAACAGGGTCGCGACCTGTGGATGCACGAAGCGATGGCGGGGGAGCGCGTGACGTGCCCGGCCGAGTGGATGGCCTCGGAGGATCCGCTCTTCATTCTCTACACCTCGGGCTCGACCGGAAAGCCAAAGGGGCTGGTTCACACGACAGCAGGCTATCTCACCTACACAGCTTCGACGTTCAAGAACGTCTTCGACATAAGCTCCGATGACATCCACTTCTGCGCCGCGGACATCGGCTGGAT
>CAYZDM010000012.1:0-15206 GCA_964476875.1 uncultured Sandaracinaceae bacterium
CCTTGGCGTGGACCGTGAGCAACTTGTCGTGCCGCTTCACGAGCCGGGCCACGTCGTCGAGCTCTTCGAGCTTGGCGAAAACGCCGGGTTTGTACTGCAAGCCCAGCGACACACCGGCTGCACCTTCGCTCAACGCGCGATCCAGGAGTTCGAGCATCTCGACATGCTCTGCCTCGGTCAACGTCCGCGCCTCGAAGCCGGACAACGAGGTTCGGGCAGCACCGTGACCGACCAGGTGCACGAAGTTGTGCGTCAGTCCGAGCCCTTCGAGCACCTCGGCGTACTCGGCAAAGCTGCTCCATTCGAGGTGGTCCCTACCCGCCTTGAATAAAGAATTCTCTAGTAGCCCTCGATGCGGCGTCTCAGGTGCAAAGCCGAATGGGCTGAATCCACAGTTCCCGGCGACGAACGTGGTCACCCCCTGAGCCGTGAACGAATCGAAATGATGGGGGTCGTTGCTCACCGAGAAGAAGTCCATGTGGGAGTGAGCGTCGATGAATCCCGGCGCGATCACCTTGCCGGTGCAATCTAGAGTGACCCCCGCGTCGTTGGGAGCGTCTCCAAGCGCCGCTATGTGTCCGCCGTCCAACAGCACGTCGCCGACCCGCGGGACGCCGCCGGTTCCGTCGACGATCAGACCGCCTCGGAGCAGCGTCTTTTTCTCCTGTGGGCTCTCGGCCATCTCGGGCGATCGATTACCCCAAACCCATATCGACGACAACGGATTTCGCCGTGCCCGATCGGTCTCGGATCAGCTATCGTGCACCTCGTCATGAATGCCTCGGGCAGAAATCATTTCCGAATAGCGCTCACCGGCGGCCCCGGCGGCGGGAAGACCACAGCCGCAGACTTGTTCCGGCGCGAGGTCGGAGACAAGGTCGTCATCGTGCCCGAAACAGCCACGATGTTGTTCACGGGAGGGTTCCCTCGGTTCGGAGAGGCCAAAGCGCGGGCGGCGACCCAACGCGCGATCTTCCACGCCCAAGTCGCCTTGGAGGACGTGCAGGGCGCGCGCTACCCAGGGCGGGTACTGCTGTGCGACCGGGGCACGATCGACGGCGCCGCTTTCTGGCCGGAGAGCGAGCCGGCAGGCTTCTTCGAGGCCCTCGACACGACGCCCGAAGAACAACTCGCGCGCTACGACGCCGTGATTTTCTTCGAATCCGCCGCCGTTGGGGACATCTCCATCGAAGGGGGAAACCCGGCGCGCATCGAAAGCAACGAGGAGGCACGCGTCCTCGACCGACGCCTCCGAACGCTATGGTCCCAGCACCCGAACTTCCGGTTAGTTCCCCATTCTACGTCGTTTTTCGCGAAGCTACGCGAGGGGCTGCAGCAGCTTCAGTCGATCATCGACGAGAACGGCTGGCTGGGGTCCAACTCATAAAATGGCACCGATAACCCATCTGTACTAAACGACTGGGGATGGGGATGTTTCGACTGCTAGGCCGGCTGCGCCCTCGCCTCTGTTCGGGGCTGGTCGCGCTTTCGCTTTTCGCCACTTCTGCGACGGGCTGCATCAGCCAGATGAAGACCGACATCGCGGCCAACCAGAAACGGCTCGACTCGCTCGAAGACGATCTCGAGGTAAAGCGCAAGGAGCTCGAAGAAGCGCTCGCCGAGGCAAGTCGTGTCCTTCGCCGCAACAGCGCAGACCAGGGCCTTCAGGTCGAACAGATCCAGGAGCGGCTTGCCGCGATGGAAGGTCAGCTCGCCGAGGTTCGGAACGAGAACACCGGTGCGAGCCAGGCCCAGGCCCAACGAAGCCTCGAGCTCCAGCGCCAGTTGAGTGAAGTCGCGCGTGCCGCAGGAATGGACGTCGCGCTGGGCCCGGAGGAGATTCCCAAGAGCAAGAACGCCCACTGGGAAGCGCTAACGAAATCCTATCGAATCAACAAGCATTCGTACACGCGCGCGCTCGCGAGGGCCTACGTGGAGCGGTACCCCAGAGACGAGCATGCCGACAACGCGCAGTACATGATCGGATCGAGCTATTTGAAGCAAGGTCAGGCGGCCGCGGCTCTCGGAGAATTTCAGAAAGTGGTGTCGATGTACCGCAAGGGCGACGCGATCGACGAGACGCTTCTCGACATGTCGCAGGCGTTTCTCGACGTGCGTTCATGCAACGACGCGGGAACCGCCCTCAAGGCGCTTCTGAAGAACCACAAGAACTCTCCACTCGCTCCAAAGGCCAAGAAGGAGCTCCGCAAAGTGCGTGAGCTCGGACCCGCCGACTGCGACGACCGCTAGGGGCTCGTGGGAGCACTCGGCGCGGTGAGATAGATCGGGGAGGACCACGCCCTCTCCTGGTTCATCGACAGACAATCGTCGTCGAACGGAACGCGGTAGTCGCCATAGCAAGGCTCGCATTCCTCCCCATCGCATCGAAGCAAGCCCGCGTTCACCGCCGGGGTGGGTTCCTGAATGGCACGCACGTAGTACAGCATCTCTCGATCCGCCGACGCGTACCACGGGTCCTCGAACTCGACCTCGCAGACGTCCGAATCCGCCGGACAGGGGATCACGAGCCACGGATCCTCGATGAGTTCGTCAACGGCCTCGGTCTCCTTCATCTGCCGACCGATCCGCACGACCTCGATGCGGGTGATTTGCCGGCGGTCGTCCGAGGGCCGATAGCACTCGCCGGCGCAAATGCGGTCGACCCGCTCCGCCCCCAATGCCTGGGTCACTTCCTCTGGACAACCCGGAAGCTGAGCAAACGCTCCGGCCGCACGAACACGAAACTTCGGCGTCCCTTCGAACTCTAACTGACTCCCCATCGGCACGCGTTCTGCGCCCCCGTTGACGAGATCGAACCAAAGTAGAATTCGATCTCCCGATGTGCCGTACACGTGACGATCAAACAGCGCCTTCCAAATCGCGTCGCGCGTCCGCTCTTCCGCATGCACGGCAACCAGCCCTCCGGTGAGGAAGAACGAAGCCTGCCGCTCCAACCAGACTCGGCGGAACGGCGGCTTGGCATGCACCGATTCGGGCGATAGCTCGACCGAGCGACTGGATTCGGCGGGGGCGCCAAACACGACCCTCTGCCAGTCCTCGGTTGCAGGTCCGCGCGCCTCGGTCATTTTCCGGCGCGCATACTCCTTGTAGCCGGTTCCCGGACGGGCCGCGTGGTTGTCGCTCGAGGCAATGAACCCGAGGGTCGAGTGGCGCGGCCGACCTGCCTCGTCGAAGCTCCCGCGCGACAGAATGTACTGGACGGACCCACCCGGCCGATACGAGAAGCTCGGATCGAAGCAGTCCGTGCACTGGCCGCAATTGCCCCACTCGGTCAATGCTGTGCCCGGTAGTGTCAGATGACCGGCGATGCCCACTCGGAGGTAGTTCTGCCGTGCCGATCCGACGCGCTCGTCACACTCTTCGGAAAGCGGGTTCTCGCAACGGCTTCGGATGATCTCGCCCGCCCGCCAGCAGCAGGGCTCATAGCTCTCAGTCGGCTCCGGACAGACGGCGCCCTCTTCGTCCTGCTCCACCGCCCGAAACGATCGGTACTCCTCCGAGTTGCCGTGTCCGGAAAAGACCTCGATCAGTTGCTGCCAACGCGGGTCGTCGTGCTTCGCTTGAAGTTGCTTGTCGTAGAGGTAGCCGGGTGGTGTGTAGAGGCCCCAGCTCGTGCCGTGCGGAATGACCATCGAGGTCAAGCCCCACTCTCCTAGCTTGCGGAAGAGCACTTCGGGCGTCGACGCGGTCTCCCGACAATCCGTGGGTAGTTCCGGCGAAGGGACGCCGCGTGGGCAATCGTCTACCCGCACGATCTCGATCAGGTGTGCAGCCACGTCATTGTAGGGCTGCTCATTGGGAAATGCGCGAAAGGGAATCGACAGATTGGCGCGGACGGAGTTCATGTCGGCCATGGCCTTTGAAGCGAGCCCGGGCGCGGCGATGGGACGCGCAGGAAGGCGAGCGTCGTCGACGTCTTTGAAGATCACGTTCCGATGACCGTAGTGCGTCTCCGGCGTCGACCCGATCTGCGTCCATTCGAAGCCTGTAAATCCCACCAGATCTGGTTGCCCGCTCTCGGCCCCGACAGCGTCACACTGACGAATCGACTCTCGGATCATTTCCCAGGTGCGCGGCGTCAGCGCCTCGGCGTGATCCGTGAGGGAATAGAAGTCGAGCTGCGAGCAGAAGCGCGCGAAGTCACAAGCGTCCGCGGGCGGGTGTACCCCTTCCCCGCCCATCAGCGGCAGGCTCCATTGAAAGGCGTCGACCGACAAGGTGGAGTGCACGTGAAGGTCGCCAAAAAGCACACGTGTTTCCGAACCGTCTATGAAATCGGCCTGTGCAGCCTCGCGCGAGCTCACGAGTGCCGGGTCGAGCGCGGTGGTCGCGATCTCCCCGTCGGTTTGCAGCTCGCCGCCTCCAAGCACGGCCCACAACATGGGGACCAGGAGAGCGAAGAGCACGACCACGACGAGGCACCCTCGCTTCCAAACCGACATCGGATCGGAGGATAGAGGTGTCCCGTCAGCAAGCCAAGCGGCTTGTGAGGCTCATGGGCCCCAGCGGACTGTTTCTGCTTTGCCCTCGATGATCTGGTTCTGGTCGAGCCCGTCCTGACCCGAGAGGTAGACTCCAGGCGAGCCGCGACGGTTCGAGGTAAACGCGATCAATCGACAGTCGGGAGAGAACGCCGGGTCCTTGTTGTCGCCCTGACCCTGCGTGAGGCGTTGGTACTCCTGCGTCTCCGGGTTGACCGTAAAGATGTCGAAGTTCTGGTCACGTCCACTGAACGCGATGAGCGGTTGCTTCGGGTCCTTACACCACACGGGTGTTTGATTGTGATTCCCCCGGAACGTGACCCGCTTCAAGTTGGTCCCATCGATGTTCATGGTGAACACCTGCGGGCTTCCGTGGCGGTCCGATATGAACGCCAGCTTTCCCCCGGGACCACAGGTGGGGCTGACGTCAATGCCCCGGCTACGAGTCAAACGCTTCAACGCCTTCCCATCGAGGCTCGAGCTGTAGATTTCGTAGTTCCCCGAGCGCGACGATGAGAAGTACATGCGATCGCCGCAAATGGCGGGCGCCATGGTGATTCCCTTGCCGCCGATGACCCGCTTCCCGCCAATCCGGGTGTTGGTGATGAACGTCCCTCGCTTGGTCATGCGGGTGTACCAAATGGCCCCCTTCCCGAATGAAGGCAGCATTGACACGCCTTGACCGCTCGACACCTTCCGGGCCCCGTAGCCGTCCATCGCCGCGGCATAGACGCTCTTGTGACCTGGACCATGTTTGCGAGCGAACGCGAGCTGGGTCCCGAACGGGCCGTAGGTGCCGGTGACGATTCCGATGACCTCGTTGACAAAGGAGTGCATCCACTTGCGCATCTCCGTGGCCGGGCCCCGGTAAGTGCGACGCAGTGCTGGCGCGCCCTCCCCACTCGACTGGTAGAAGCGCAACTCGACGCTGAGGGCGGCGGCGCTGCCAAAGACCTGACCCTTGATGACGCCGTTGGCGCCCAACGTAGCCCACGCGCCGAGGTCGACGCTAAGACCTGAGATCACGTAGTCGTGTCGAACCGACTGCGGCCCGATGACGCGAAACCCCGGCATCAGACGGAAATCGTTCTGCAGCACTGCTCCACCGTTCGCGGCTTCCGCTTTTGGATCGCCCAGCAGATCGGGAATGCCAATCCGGAAGACCTCCTCATCGGGGGCATCGATGTCGACGACAATCTTGTCTTCAGGCAAGGGAGCCGCGTCCTCCTGGCCCCCGGCAGGCGCCACCGAGAACAATGTCGGAACGAGTGCAAGCCCCACCACCAGAGCCAGTTGAAGCCATCGATCTCGAAATTCAATCAAAGTCATGTGCAACCTCAGCGGGCATGTCGCCCAAAGAAACGCAAAGAGATCGTTTCTCCAAAAACGCGATTCGCCACCAACTCCGGCGGCTCCGGAAGATCCGACCCCTCTGCTTGGCTCATCCTCCGACGAACGGACTGGTCGAAAGCTTCATTCCCGCTTGGTCGGGTGACTTCGTACTCGCCAACCCGCCCATCCTCGGTGACCGACAGCTCGACCACGCACGCGAGCTTCTGAAGCTCCTCATCACTGATCTGGGTGGGCACCTGCCAACCCCTGCGAAAATAGGAGTAGAGTTTGCCGAGGTAGATCTCGAGCTCGTCCCCGGACGCTTTGGTGCCCTCCACGATCCCGTCCGGGTCGCCCTCGAGCTCAGGTCCTTTGGTCAGATCCGAGATCGCGCCCGCGCGCTCGCCGAGTTGCGACAGCAAGTCTTCGTCTTGGTTGCGGCGCTTCTTCGGCTTGGCGAGGCCCTTTTCCTTCTTCCCGGTGGGTACCGCCGCCATCGGCTCGGACTCGGGCGCTTGGGGCACCGGCGCAGTCTGTTGTGCGTCGGGAATCTCTTTGCTCGGAAGTCGGCGAGGTTCTTTGCGCTTGCCGAGACGGACAAATCGAGTCTCGATGACTTCTATCGAGGGAGGCGGGAGATCATCCACTCCGGCTCCGAACAGCGACTCCATGCCGCCGAACACGAGCGCGCTCAGCAGTGCCAACGACGGGATGCCGACGAAGGTGATGCATGTGAACACGACCCCTCCGACGATCTCAATCAGCGTCGGCTGCTCCGTCTCTAGCAGGCAGAGTGCACGCCAATCGCTAGCCTCGGACATCGTCTATCTCGGCTCTCGCGTGACGGGGTCGGTGACGAGCCCCATCTTTCCTATGCCGGCCTGTCGCACGAGCGCGAGGACCTGAGCCACCACGCCATATGGGACTTGCTCGTCGGCTTGAACGAACACTTCGTCGACGTCGAGAATCCGTTGGTCGGAGACGAGGCGCTCCCGCAACACATCGAGCGAGACCTCTTCGTCGAAAAGAAAGATTCGCTGGTCGCGCTGTACCGTAATCAGCGGATGCTCTTGATCGATGTCCATCCGAGGCGCGTCGGCTTTCGGCAAATCGACATTGACCCCCGTCGTGAGCATCGGCGCGGCGATCATGAAAATGATCAGCAGCACGAGCATCACATCGACGAGTGGGGTGACGTTGATCTCGGCGAGTGGACTCCCTCCGTCACCACCACCGCTAGAAAACGCCATCGGCTACTCGACCAGGAGGTGACGGCGAATGATATTCAGATAGTCGCTCGCGAATGCGGCCGTCTCGCTGTCGACCACGCGAATACGCCTGACGAAGTAGTTGTACGCCATGACCGCTGGGATCGCGGCCGCGAGGCCGATCGCCGTCGCAATGAGCGCCTCGGCGATGCCGGGTGCCACCACGTCGAGTCCTGCGCTCTTCTGGCCATGGATCGCGATGAACGAGTTCATGATGCCCCAGACCGTACCGAAAAGGCCGATGAACGGAGCCGTCGATGCGGTCGTCGCCAAGAACGACACCTTGTTTTCGAGTCGAGTCAGCTCGGCTTGCTGGGCTCTACGCAGCGCACGCTCCACATTCTCGACGTCGCCTTTGGTCGGACGCCCTTGCCGCGCGATTCGCGATAGCTCTCGGTACCCGGCGCGAAACACCGTTGTGATCGGCGAACGGTCGTAGTCGGCCGACTGGCCGTGGATGTCGTTCATCGCCTTCGCGTTCCAGGTGCGAGCCGTTTCCTCCGACCAGAAGATCTGAAGGAACCCGCGACTCTGGTCGGTGACTTGCTTCAAGCGGATCCACTTCGCGCCGATGATGTACAGACACATCACCATCATGAACACGAGGATCAGCAAGACGAACTGCACGACCGGCGAAGCGCCGACCACCAGCGCCCAAGGGTTGAGTTGTTCGGGTGCGCTCGCCTGAAGGAATACCGAAAGCATCAATAGCTACCCCACACGAGCACACCCCCCAACGCGCGTCAGTTCTCGGAGCCGCTTACATTGCGGTCGCGAGCCCAGCCAGCTTCGTCGGTGCCGGTCGCCATCTCTTCGCCCACGGAGGTGGTAGAGACCCGGTTGCCGTCTAGTCCAAGCGAGGTGAGGTAGCTGCGGACAGCCTGCGCACGACGCTCCCCAAGCGCGATGTTGTACTCTTCAGTTCCGCGCGGATCGGCCGCACCAGTAAGAAGAAGTGACATGCCGGCGTCCGACTGCCCGCGGAGGCACTCGACGGCTTCCTGGAGGGCGGCGCGGGAGCTGCTGTCGAGTTCCGAGGAATCAAACGCGAAGTAGACAGTCTCGACGACGCATGGCTGCTCGACGGGTTCGACTTCCACTTCGGGTTCCGGCTCGGGAATCTCCGAGCCAGCGGTCACTTCGGGTTCCGGCTCTTCTGCATCCTTGCAGCCAATCGACATGGTCGCGGCAAGGGTGAGGCACACCAGGACGGTGAGAGATGAGTTGAAATGTCTCTTCATGGAGTTCCCTATTGTCTTTCCCCCTCTGAACTCAGAGAGCACTAGCGCCAGCATAGTCCCACGGTATTGGCGCGCAATTTTTCTAGTAACTGCGTGGGGTTAAGAAGCCCACGTTTCGGTCGTCTAAATATGCGAAGTCATTCGTCAGGGTCAAAGATGTCGCCAATTGTAATGCTTCCAGAACCAGTGATCTCACGTACGCGGACCGCAATTCTCCAAGGCGCTTGTGACAGCCTATCGCAGCGCATGCAAAGGGAGATCGTCCCAAGTTTGATCCCATCTTGGCAAGCCCGGACCCAGCTCATCAACCGGCCGCGCGGCGAATCGCGTGGCCGATCTTGAAGCCCACTGCGGTCGCGACCATGCCGAGGCGGCTCCGTTGCGTTCGAATCCGGCTCACCAGGGGCGCGTCGGAAGAAAGCGAAACCCAGAGCCGTAGCAAGTGACGCTTGTGCTCGGGCTCTGGGGGGTCCTCATAGTCGGTTCGCGCGTGGAGCACCGTGTGGTTCGAGAGCAGCTGAATGTCACCCGGGGCCAGGTCCATGTCGAGGCAGAGGTCGGGGGTGGCTGCGATCTCGTTGTAGAGGTCGAGCACTGCCCGGTCCTCGCTTCGCAGCATTGATTCCCCGGCAAAACCGACCACGGAACGAAAGTAGTCCGTATGGTAGAAAGTCCGCAGCCGCCCCGCGTCGAATCGGCAGGGCCGCACGGGCAGGTACCGTACCCCGCCCTCTCCCTTCGTATCCATCATGAAGGGCGCGTACAAACGATCGACCCAATCGGGCCTTCGGCGGAGGAACTCGTTGTAGATCGACACCGAGCTGACAATCCGACTCTGGCCGCCACGCATGGCCTTATGGAGACAGAGCAGCCCGACCACATCGGCCGCGTCGCAGTGGAAGTTGATGTTCACGCGGGTGCGGTAGTGCCGGACCTCGTCCGGGCTCTCGCCGCTGTCTCGTACGTGGCCAAGCAGATCGGCCTTTGGATTCTGGGCGCCGGGGATTCCAAGGTGTTGTCCGAAGCACCAGAAGAAGATCTCGGCATCGCTCCGGGGCCAGCGCTGGACCGGGACCCCACGCAGCACCTGAAAGCCTCGGCCAGTGCGAACCTCTTGCCTCCATCGGTCGATCTTCGTCGAAAGCGTCGGCAACGGGAAATCGTGCTGGGTGAGGTCCCCCATTGGCTTGCCGGTCTGCTTGGCCTGCGCGATGGCGTGCCCAATCTCGGCGACCTCGGCATCGCTCAACGTGGCGCGCCAGTCGTCGCGTTCCGCGAGGTCACTCCCTTTCCATGCCGCCGGGATGTTCAGCGGTTCCCGAAGCACACGCGATTGCGGTCGCGCGAAATAGTGAATCGTCTGCGCAGTCAGGGTCTTGTACACGTCGGTCGGAGTCTACCGCCTGGCGATCCGTCGCGTCACCGGGACGATCGAGGAACCCGTTTCGCGCATAATTTGCGGCACCGGTAGCGTGCAAGAACGGAAGACTCATATTGCCTTGCGGAGGCATTCGATGAACGACCCAAACTACGCATTCTCCAAGTTACTCAAAGGCGTTTCGGTGGATGAAGCCATCGAGAAGGTGACCGAGGCTCTCAAGACCAACGGCTTCGGTGTGCTCACCAAGATCGACGTTCAAGAGACCCTCAAGAAGAAGCTGGACGTCGACTTTCGCCCCTACGTCATCTTGGGCGCGTGCAATCCAACCTTGGCTCACAAAGCGTTGCAGGGTGACGCATCCATGGGTTTGCTACTCCCGTGCAACGTGGTGGTTCAAGAGTCCGACGACGGAACGCTCGTCTCCTTCGCAGACCCTCAGGCGATGTTCGAGCTCGCGCCACAGGCGCCCATCGCAGACGTCGCCACAGAAGCACGTCGGCTATTGCAAAGCGCGAAAGACCAGCTCTGAACTAGGCGAGCGCCTCGATGCGCGCAGGCACGTGTTTGTGCCACGGAGTCCCTGCAAGCCAGTCCCGATCTTCACTCGCCGTGAGTTCGTTGGGCGCGACACCAGTTTGGACGCGACCCCCCTCGCCGGAGGTGTGGTCGAGCCCCAGCCCGTTTGGGAGCGACACATGGCCGGACTGCATCATGCCCGAAAAGGCCACCACCACTTCGACGGATGCACGCTTGGTGGTGAGACGCACCCGATCCCCGTCCGAGACGCCAAGTCGGGTCGCATCATCCGGGTTGATGCGGAGCGAACCCTCGGGGTCCTTCTTTCGCCACTCTGGGTTTCGGAGGATCGTGTTGGCGGTAAACGATCGCCGTTCGCCCGCCGACAAAACAAATGGAAATGCCGTGTCGCCGGTGCCTGGGTTCCCATCGTGCAACGTCGCGAGCTCCTCGAGCAGCTCGGGAATGGCCGCGTGGATCTTACCGTCAGGCGTCTTCACGCGGGCCCAGCTCTCATCTTGCTCGTCGACCGCAAACACTACGCCGGACGGGTTCTCGATGATCGCGTCGAATAGCTTCTCCGGCGGCTCGAAGCCTTCGCCCTCGAAGCCGGCGCGACGCACCGAGTCCGGATAGGCAGCCGCGAACTGATGCACTAGCCCCCAAACCACGGCGGCAGATTGCAGTCCGGACGGAAGCGTGGGGCCGAGCGTCCTATAAAGGATGACCGGCGCCAAAGGAGCGAGCTTGGGATTGCTGAGAACCGTCCCAAAGAATACTGGAATGAGGGCGGCGCGACCCTGTGCCGCGGCCGCACGAAGGGGCGCCAGGTCCTCGTCGGTGTACGCGCCCAGCGCCTCGCAGAGGCGCGCATGAATCTCCGCTTCAGGGAGCACCCCTTCCGGCGCCTCGAACACGGGATGGCGAACGTGGAAATAGTTCTCCGGAAACTCGAAGTTGAAGAACGTCGCTTCGGCCTTCTCGTACTGAGTTGGCGTCGGAAGAATGTAGTCGGCCAGCCGGGCCGTTTCAGTCATCGCAATGTCGATCACGACGAGCGTATCGAGCGATCGCAGCGCCTCACGCATCCGCTGGCTGTCCGCAACGGAGTGTGCGGGGTTGCCGCTCTCGACGATCATCGCGCGGTAGCGCTTCGGGTGATCGGTGAGAATCTCGTCCGGAATCGAGTTACACGGGGTCAGCCCCGAAATGATGCGATCCCCTGCGACCGGGCTTCGTTTGGCCGCAATACCCGCACCCAACTTGTCTAGCTTCCCTGCGACGCTCACTAGTGGCGCCGGTACATATTGCGCGCCCTGCTTCGCGAAGTTTCCGGTGAGCACCCAGAACAACTTGTTGAGATAGCTGTTGAGCGTCGAGTGGCGGTTCATCTGGATGCCGAGGTCCTCGAACACAGCCACGCTCTCGGCATTGCCGATGCGGCGCGCGGTCTCGCGTATCAGGTCCTCGGGGACCCCTGAAATCGCGCTGTACTCCGCAACCGGCACGTCACGAAGAGCAGCGACTGCCTGTTCGGCCCCTTCGGTGTGTTCCCGAATCCAGGCTTGGTCGATCAAATCTTCCTGGACCAGCACGCCGCCGATCGCGGCGAGGAGCCATGCGTCCGCTCCTGGTTTGACCTGCAGATGGATATCGGCGAGCTCAGCGGTCTCGGTTCGTCTGGGATCGATGACGATCAGGGACCGCTGTGCATCTTTAGACATCTCTTTGAGCGTCACTCGAGCGCGCGGGAGACCGTGCGACTGCCAGGGGTTCTTGCCAATGAAAAGCCCCACCTCACAGTGCTCGAAGTCCCCGCGGGTCACAGTGCCCATCATGCGACCGGCCACCCAGAACTCGCCGGTCTTCTCTTGCGCCAATGCGCTCGAACGATATCGGGATCCGAGTGCACGACGGGTCGCGGTCGAGTAAGCGCCGGGAAGGTGGTTCCCCTGCCCGCCGCCGCCGTAGTAGAAAATCGTTTCGCCACCGTGCTCATCGCGAACAGCGGCGAGGCGGGTAGCGACCTCACGAATCGCGGTATCCCAGTCGATCTCCTCGAAGGTCCCGTCGTCCTTGCGGCGGAGTGGCGATGTAATTCGGTCCGGCCCGTTTTGATAGTAATCAAGACGGTGCGGCTTCTCGCATGCGTAGCCTTGGGACGCAGGATGCGCCTTGTCGCCGCGGATTCGAGTGAAGTGTCTGCCGCCCTCCCCTCCGATCTGAACTTCCAGGCCACAATTGCATTCGCATAGAATGCATGCTGTTTTCTCCCAGGAACCGGACATAGACAGACCTCGCTTTTCGGGCGCTCGCGCTTGCTGAAGCACTCTAGTCCTGCTGGAAGCGGCGCGTAACCCCAGTCGCTGCTGCGATTACTCAGGAGGTGCTGCGATGGCCCAGGCCGACCATGGCACGTCCTCGAGGTCGGCGGGCCGCCGGAGGCTGGAGTTCTGCTATTAGAACCTCGATGACCGAGTTGCCCCCGCACGTCCTGTTCTACGATGGCGTGTGCGCGATGTGCAACGGCATCGTGAAAGCGATGCTTCGAGTCGATCAGGAGCAGGTGTTTCATTTCGCGCCGCTTCAGGGAGAAACCGCCGAACTCGCGCGTTCGCTCCTGCCCGACTTCCCGACCGAGCTCGAGACGGTGGTCTACGTCCGACAGGGCGAGGTCTTCCTACGATCGAGAGCGGCGGCCCTCGCGATGGAGCAAATGCCGTTTCCCGCGAAGGCACTGTCATGGTTTCGGTTCCTGCCCGCGTGGCTGACCGACTTCTTCTACGGCATCGTCGCCCGCACGCGGTACCGCGTTTTCGGGAAGTACGATCACTGCCCACTGCCCCCCGCCGCGGTCAGAGCGCGTTTTCTGCCATAGTCGCCTCGCACCTCTCCATGTAAGCAGATGTCTCACCCATTTGGGTGCAGGTGTCCCGATTGCTAAGCTGAGAACGGTATGGGGAGTCGTGCTTTGCTTGTTGCCCTGCTTGCGCTGGCGCTGGGGTGTGAAGGTGTCATCGGCAGCCGAGACGGTGTCGCGCCGCCGCGCATGTTGGACGCCGGAGCGGAGCCGCCACCGACACCGGACGCCTCGGTCGAGGATGATGCGAGCGTGCCCGACGGTGGCATCGAGTTGGATGCGGGAATGAGCGGCGACGCTGGGCCGTGCGCGAGCGGACCGCTTGCCGTGCCGATCCCGAACTGCAGTCCGGAGCCGCCACCAAGCACGGGCGATCCACACGCCGACTGCTTCGACCGGATCAACCAGTTTCGTTGGGAGTGTCAATGTCTTCCCCCGCTCGCGCGATGGGTTGAAGGAGAGGCCTGCACAGACAGCAACGCCGAGTACGACAGCGTCAACGGCGTGCACGCGAGCTTTTCGGCTCTACCGTGCGGCAGCGGGGGACGCGCACAGAACGAGTGTCCGGGCTGGAACTCGAATGACCAGATCATCACGGGCTGCTTGCAAGCGATGTGGGAAGAGGGCCCCGAAGATGGCGACCCCGACACGGTCAACGGTCACTACGAAAGCATGGCCTCGACATCATACACGCGGGTCGCTTGCGGATTCTTTACGACGCCCTCGGGAGACGTTTGGGGCGTTCAGAACTTCGATTGAGGGGGCGCGATGCGCATGACGAAAACAGCACTACTCACACTTTGCTTGCTCGCCGTCGGGTGCGGCGACTTCCTGGTCGACCCCGGCGCCGGAACCGGGGGAACCATGGGCGACCCCCGCTTCATAGCGGATTGCAGCAACGGGCCGCTGAGCGCGCCCGTCGCGAACTGCCGACCGGAACCGCTCGACAGCACCGGCGACCCCTACGCGGATTGCGTGAGCCGCATCAATCAACTTCGGTGGGAGTGTCAGTGCCTGCCGGCGCTTCAGCGCTGGAACGAGGCAGAGGGATGCGCGAACCAGCATTCCGCATACGACAGCACGCGAAGCGCGCATGCAGGATTTAGAGACGACGTCTGTTCACCGAGCGGCTGGGCGCAGAACGAGTGCCCAGGCTGGAACTCGACGGATCACGTGATCACCGGTTGCCTCCAGGCGATGTGGGATGAAGGCCCGGGCGAGCCGTACTCGGCGCACGGTCACTACATCAACATGACCGAACCGTCGTACACGATGGTGGCTTGCGGGTTCTTTGAAACCCCGGTTGGCGACGTCTGGTCGGTTCAGAACTTCCAGTAAGCCAGCGACGCAGACGCCTATTCGCTGGGCGGGCTCCAGGCGGTTGCCGCGGCCTCACCTTCTTCGAGGCCCATCCAAATGCGCAACTGCTTCAGCATGAACTCAGCGCCTTCACGCGACGAGAGGTCGACGCGGTAGGTGTTGATGTAGCGGACGCTCTCCTGAAGCCATAGATCCCATCCCTCCTTGGACACCTTCTCGAAGACGAGTTGGCCCATTTCGTTTGGGAATGGGGGCTTGGTAAGACCAGGGAGCTCTTTGTCGAGCTTGATGCAGTGGACCAGACGGTTCGGATCGGCTTCAGGCATGGCTGCACCGGAACCTAGCACCGGGGCGGCCCGTGGCTAGCCCAGAATACGGAAGAAAGAGCTCAACATCTGGTAGGTCAGGCCCCAGACCAATCGGCCGCCTACGTCATAGGCCGGGAAGTCAATTTGCGTCCCCTGCCATTGATACGGACGAACGGTGTCGGCCTCACCACGATAGAGCGGCAAGAGAGGGGTCCACAGCGCCTCTGCGACCTCGGACTCGTCGACCCGAACCGGCGACTCGCGGTGGACCTCGAACACAAAGGGACGGATGACGGTTTCCTGAGGCTTCCCGCGAGCGATCGCTTGAAGGTCATCGAGCTGGCCGATGTGCTCGGCTTCACGGGACAGATCGAGACCGACCTCCTCGCGCGTCTCCCGCATCGCCGTCTCGAGCAGGGTCGCGTCGACATCATCCCGGCGTCCACCGGGAAACGCCATGTGTCCGGACCACGGATCC
>CAYZDM010000013.1:0-15009 GCA_964476875.1 uncultured Sandaracinaceae bacterium
GTGGATGGACAAAGAGATCCACTACCACCAGGTGGTCGACATCTCGATTGCGGTAGCCATCGACGACGGCTTGATGACGCCTGTCGTTCGAGATGCCGATCGTAAGGGTATTGCGGAGATCGCGGAGGAGGTCCGTGACCTTGCCGCGCGCGCACGAGAGAAGAAGCTCCAACCGGAAGAGATGACCAACGGAACCTTCTCGATCTCGAGCCTCGGCATGTTCGGCATCGAAGAGTTCACCGCCGTCATCAACCCACCCGAGGGCGCCATCCTGGCGGTCGGCACCATTCGCGACGAACCCGTTGTCGACGACGGAGCCATCGTCGCCGGCAAACGAATGCGCTTCACCATGAGCTGCGACCACCGAATCATCGACGGAGCCACCGGCGCCAAGTTCCTAGCAGCCCTCAAACGAACCCTAGAATCCCCCCCCACCATGCTCCTCTAAAAAAGGGGACAGTCCCCTTTTTTGAAGGGTTAATTCGATCGGCAGCGCGCCGTTCGCAACCCTAACGGTTGGCCAGAAGGGTCTGCGCGATCTCGCTGTTCGCTCTTGCGAATGCCGGAAACTCAGACATGGGGATTTCCAGACTCGCTTCGATAGGTCCGTCGTAAGTCTTGCTCGGATCGAACAGATACACCCACTGCCCATCGGGGAACGTGAGGGTTCGTGAAGTTCCCTCCTCCAACATCGGTGCGACGAAGATGTCGGGGCCGAGTAGGTACGTGTAGTCGGCACGAGTGAGGTACGTCGTGAGAGAGGTTCCGTTCTCAAAAGCCTCGGCGCCATGTTTCATCAGATACGGAATGAGCTCGTAGTGGACCTTGACGAAGTCGCGGTAGATGTCGTTGGTTTCCTCGTCGAACATCCACGGGCGATGCTCGCCGCCACCGCCGTTCTCCATGATGGGACTGAACGCCCCTAGTTGAGCCCAACGAATGAACGCGTCTTTCGGTCGCCCCAAGACGGGGTAGGTCTGCCTATCGGTACGGAACCCGCCAATATCCGACCCATGCGCGACGTAGCCCCATTCGCTGCTCCAGTACATGTTGCTGAGCGCATCTCGGATGCCCTCGAACGTGCCGTCCTGGTCGCCAACCCAACCAGCCCAATTGATCTCGGTCGGTGCGTACACCCAAATATCCGCCGCCGTGTCGGTGCCCTGATTGTCGATGGGGCGCGCCGTAATGATGCGATCGTCGCCCAGTTCTTCGCGCAGGTAGTCGAACGAATCACGGTAGAAAGCGAAGCCGTACTCGTTGCGGTCCACCTCACGACCAAGCGCCGGCGAGTACGATGCCTGGAGAACATGCGGGTCGATCCCATCGCACTTCCAACCGTCGATCCCGAGCGCGATCGCGTTGTCCATCTGCTCGTGCCACCACTGCACAGCGTCCGGATTGAAGTAGTCGATCAGGCTCCCATCGCCTTTCCACCAATCGACGATTCCGGGTCCGCTATCAGCGTCGACCTGCATGAAGTAACCGGCGGCCGCGGCTTCTGCGTAGAGAGGTGAATCGATGTTGATCGCGCTCACCATCCACAGAAAGACTCTCACGTCCTTGCTGTGGAAGTAATCGACCATCGCCTGTGGGTCCGGGTACTGCGACGGTTCGAAAACGAAGCTGTTGTAACTCGTCTCCCAGGGGCTATCGATGATGATGGCTCCAACTGGAATGTCGCGAGCGAGGTAGTCGTCTACCAATGCGATCGCGCTTTGTTGCGTGCTCTCGTTCTCCCACACCCAGTGGTGAAACGCCCACTCCGGCCAGGGGGCTATCGGGTCAGTGCCGGCGTCGGTACCCGCATCCGTGCCGGCATCGGTACCAGCATCAACTCCAGCGTCCGGTTGGTTAGCTGTGCTGGACGTACACGCGGCCATCATGAGTGGCACGAGAATGGGCAATAAATGAAGCATTGGCCCGGCCCTAGCGCGTGTGGCCTTCGCCGGTCAAGCCCGGCGGTAGCGGATTAACCCCTCCGAAAAGGGGACTGTCCCCTTTTTTAGCAGGCGCCGTGGAAGCGTTTGGCGTCGGCGGGGAAAATCTTGCCGGGGTTGAGGATGTGTTTGGGATCGAACACGTCCTTGATTTTTTGTTGGAGCTCGATGAGTTGGGGGGACTGCTCCATGGGGAGGTAGCGGGCCTTGAGGACGCCGATGCCATGTTCGCCGCTTAGGGTGCCGCGCAGCTCGATCACCCGTCGGAAGAGCGCCTCGATCGCCTGGTCGACCTTGGGCTTCTCATCGGGGTCATTCCATAGAAAATTCACGTGGAGGTTTCCGTCGCCGGCGTGGCCGTACGTGGGGATGACGAGCTCGTGTTCCTCGGAGAGTTCCGCGCAGTAGCGAAGGAGGTCTGCCATCTTGGTGCGTGGGACGACGACGTCCTCCGAGAGTTTGTTCTTGGCTTGGCGCTTCAAGCTGTAGCTGAGCTCCCGTCGCGACGCCCAAAGGCGCTCGCGCTCGCCACTGTGCTGGGCCACCAAGACTTCGAGCGCATCGAGGTCGAACAGAACGTTGCCCATTCGTTCGAGTTCCGTTTCGAGTCGCGCCTTCTCGCCGTCCAGTTCGATCAGGAGCATGGCCTTAGTCTCATCGGGGATTGTAAGGCCAGCTTCGGGGCGAACGATTCGAATCGCCTCTTCGTCGAGCAGTTCGATGCAGGCCGGTAGCTGACCTTGCGTCAGCAACGCGGACACCACAGGCGCGACCTCATCCAATGATGAGAAACACGCGAGCGCCGTTACTGTCGACTCTGGCTTTGGAATCAACCGCAGCGTCGCCTCGGTGACGATGCCTAGCGTCCCCTCGCTGCCAACCATCAACGCCGTGAGGTCGTAGCCGGTCACACCCTTCTTGGTTTCCCGACCGAGTTTTAGGATCGTGCCGTCGGCCATCACGACGTCCATTCCCAACACGTATTCGCGTGTGACGCCGTACTTGAAGGCGCGCGGGCCGCCAGCGTTCGCCGCCACGTTGCCCCCGATCGCACAGGAGTCGATCGAGTTCGGGTCCGGCGGGAAGAAGAGCCGCTCCTCTTCGGTGATTCGCTTGAGCTCACCTGTGATCAATCCGGGTTGGACGCGCGCGGTGAGCTCCTCCGCGTTGATTCCTTCGAGCGCGTTCATTTTCTCGAAGGCCAACACGATTCCACCCGGAACCGGCACCGCGCCGCCTACCCGGCCCGTACCTCCGGCTCGCGGTGTTACGGGCACCTCGTGTTCATAAGCAGCCTTCATGACCGCGGAGACGTCGGCGGTGCTCTTCGCACGGACGACCGCTTCCGGCATGCATGGCTCGACTTCGCTCTCGTCGTGCGAGTACGTCTCGAGCATGCTCGGATCCCGAATCACCGAACCGCTCCCGCACGCCCGCTCTATTGCGATCAAGGCGGCATCGAGTGACGACATGCCTTGAGCCTTGGGGCGGTAGTTGGGGGAGTCAAGCTCCCGACGGATCCTCGGGATGCCTCCCGGTCGTAGAGGCGCTACCCTCCGACCATAGAACGGCCCGTCCAACGGCCGGAGGCCCTCGACCTTTGGAGGGCTGCGACCCATGCGTTTCTTTGCTTTCGTTTTGCTGGTTGCTGCAGCCGCAGCCGGCTGTGGTGAGACCGCTGCCCCTACGCTTTCCGTCGACGCGGGACGGGACGCCAGCATCGATCTCGACGCCGGCATCGGCATCGACGGCTCCGTGGACGACGGCGGAATGGATGGCAGCATCCCCGACGCGGGCAGCGACGGAGGTCCGGACGGAGGTGGCTCCTGGTGCAATACCAGCACCCTCTGTCCGTCCTGCCCCGACCCGGAGGCCCTCTGCGACGAAGGCAACCCCTGCCCCGTCGGGGAGGTCTGCTTGCCGACCGGGTGCGATGACTTCTCTCGCTGCTTCGTGACCGGTGCGGGTGCCTGCCAGGACGACGACGACTGCGCCAATCCGGCCTACACGTGCAACCTGAGCATTGGTCGCTGTTTGCGCAGCGAACCCGGGTGCGACGATTCCAACGACTGCGTCGCGGGCTTCGCATGCGAGAACGACAGCTGTGTCGATCGCCGCGCCCCGTGCGAGACCGGGTCGGACTGTCCCCACGGGTACACCTGCTTCTTCGGGAGCGCCGACCAACGGTTCTGTCGCCGCATCACCCGTCCTTGCGCCGATGACATCGACTGCCTCGTGCTCGGAGTTCCATGTGGCGACGCGGACGGAGATGGTCTCAAGGAATGCATGCCGTCTCTCACCCCCAACGCCCCTGGGGCCGTTTCCTGCGACAAGACCCAATGCGAAGTAGCCGCCGCGCCGGTGTGCGAGTCCTCGATCTCTGGGACGGCAGCAGTCTGTGGTCGGTTCGGGCCGTGCAGCTCAATTGATGATTGTGTCGAGGGTTTCGACTGTCGCGACCTTTGGGGTGATGGTCGGCCGGAGTGCGTCATACCGGCCGGATCCTGTGTAGATTCGACCGAGTGCGAGGCACGGAACCTTTGTGCATCGCCTCGCCCCAGCGGCCCGCCCGTGTGTGTTGGCGGCCCAGTCATGTAGGTCTTACGCAACTCAGCAATATGCTGTAGTGTGGTTTCCCCCGAATGTAAGCAATTTCACAATGATATCGCCGCCACAGACAACTCGATTTTCCATTCTTTGCGCGACGCTGATCGCGGCTGCGGGCTGTGGGGGCGACCCGAGCGCACTCGACAGCGCGAACACGATCATCGACCCGCCGGAGCAGTGTTCCTCAGGCCGACCGGATTGCTCCGTCGCCGAAGATTTCCCCGACGCCAGTGACTTGGACGCGACGAACTCGGCGGGTCTTCGCTACTCGGCCAGCGATGGTTCCTTGGTGGTCGACCGTGTGAGCATGTTGCCCGACATCGATGACGACGGTGTTCCCGATGACGCAGACGATTGCCCCGGCACCCCCGATTGGATCAGCTGCGACAACGACCCCAGCAACGACGGCATCTATGCGACCATGTTTCACGATCCATCGGGTGCGGCTGAAGTCGTTCGTACAGAGCTCGTCACCACGATCGCGGACATCCCGCAGATTGACGTCTACTTTCTCGTCGACGCGACCCCGACGCTCATCGACGAAATCATGGTGCTCCAGGACCAGATCCTCACCATCATCGGCGACATTCGCTTGAACTTCCCGGACGCCCAGTTTGGGGTAGGGTTGTATCGAGCGTACGCATTGGTTTCGCTGGCGGATCCGTTCAGCCAGGCGCCTTACCATCACGTCCTCGACCTCACCGACGACGAGATGCTCGTACAGACCGCAATGGACACGCTCAACACGGTGGCCAACGATGAGAACGCCACCGCAGCGACACAAGCGCTGTACTCCGTCGCGAGCGGGATCGGCCTCGGCGACATGGTACCCAACCGCGGCAGTTGCCCCGGCGCACCAGATGGTGACTTCGGCTATCCGTGCTTCCGTCCCAACGCCTTGCACGTGGTCATGAACATCACCGACTCTCAGGTCTACAACGGGCCCGACGTCGGCGGCGCGACGTACCCACCGTTTGGAATGGGCGAGGGTGCGGGCAGCATGAACCTTCCTCCGGTGGAGATGTTTCCGGCGCTCTTCGATGCCGACTCCGCCGCCACGGCCCTCGATCTAGGGGATCTTTCGGGGCAGTCGCTGACCTTGATGGGGATGAGCACGCTTTTGACGGATGTGGTCGACAGTTCGATCGCGCCGGGTTGTGCCACGCCGCCTCCCTTCAATATGAATGACAAAGACGTAGTTCTCGCGCTGCACTTCGATTCGATGGTCGCCGGCGCTACGGCGTCGTCGATCAACACCCATTGGTCCGGTGCCTACGTGTCCCTTTACAACGACGCCCTGCTCGACCCGACGATGGCGACCGCGTGCAACGCCGGTCCCGGCGGCGCCGACCACTGGGGTTCCATCGCGTGGGCTCCCGTGACCTCGCAGCAGTACTTCTTGGTCGCCGACGGCATCATCCCGGCCTCCGACCCAGGGCTCACCGCCGAAGGCGCGTTCAGCATCTCGATTGTTCACGATGGGGACCCGCCCAACCCGACTTGGCTCACCTCGGATGCGCCCGCGGCGTGGACCGATGTCGAAACCGCTCTCCTCGCGAGCGACATTCGCGTCGCCAGCGTGGTCACCCTCAGAGACGCGATGGACATGACCAGCGACGGCAACACCGATGCACGGCTCCTCGCGACCGCCACCGACGCGCTCACGAAACTCGATAGCGAGTGGGTCACCGAGCTGGGCGCCGCGAACGGCGATGGACTCGAAGCGGCGATCAGCAACACGATCGAGTTGGCGAAGACCGACTCCGTTTACGATATTTCGGTAGTCGATGTAGACAACGACTCCACTCCCATGCTCGATGAGCGAGATTTCGTCGGATTGATTCGTCAACATGATTGCGCGCAGGGGGACGCGCTCGAATGCCAGAGCGGGGCTGGCGACACATGCAATCGTTGCGATGTCGGGGCGCTTCTGGAGTACGACGTGATCTTCTCGAACACTACGGTGGCGCCCACGGGCGCTTCGCAGGTGTTCGACTTCGAAGTCGTGGTCTGGGCCGACGACACCGTTCAGGTTGAGCGTATTCCCGTCCGCGTGATGGTGCCGGACGCGGCTGCGCACGATTTCGACGTTTCCCCTGGATCCAGCTTCTATCGCAATGTGTACGACAGCACTGAACGCTGCACCACATTGTTCGAGAGCCCTAAGTGGGGCGATCTGACTTGGTCAGGAACCACTCCGGGCGACTCCACTATCGAGTTTCAAATCCGGACCGCCGCCTCTCCAGCGGAGCTAGCGGTCGCGATTCCGGCGTCCGTCGTCATCCCCACCGACACCACCAGCATGACGCTCAATTTGGCCGAGGAGCTGATCGATGACGGTCAGGTGGTTGGCTTGCCCTACATTCAGATCACGGCCGTACTCAATCCTACGAATTCGCCGGCCGCGACACCGACACTCGAAGGCTGGTCGTTCGAATTCGTCTGCGAAGCTGCGCAATGATCTGACCCCTGCTAGCATCCGTCTCGCGTGGCGGAAGCAGGCCGAAAGCTGAGCCTCGCTGCGTGGGTTTGGGTGTTGATCGCCGGTTTGGCGCTGTTCGAGCTCGTGGCACATCCGTTGATCCGCGCAGCGATTCCTGGAGACGAGTCGTGGGAAGCGGCGTCCGCCTTCGTTCGCGCGCAGTTCGAGCCATCAGACCGAATTGTGGGGGCGCCGTCCTGGGTAGATCCCATCGTTCGCAGCTACCTTGGGGATCTTCTGACCCTGTCGACGGCCGCGCCGAGTGACTTGGCTGGGGTCGACCGCATCTGGGAGTTGAGCGTGCGAGGCGCGACGACGCGCGATGGGCCTCCGGCGCTCGAGCGCGATTTCGATGGGGTGCGCGTCCGCATGTGGCCCGTCTCTACCGAAGCGGTCCTGTTCGACTTCGTCGAGAACATCGAGAGCGCGCAAGTCGATCTCGTGGTGGGAAACGAGCCAAGGGCCTGCTCTTGGGGAACCGCTCGCCCCTCTCCGGGCGGCCTCGGTCACGGTCCGATGACACCCGCAGAGCGCTTCATCTGCGATCCTCGGCGCCCGTGGCTTTGGGTCGGGGCGACAGTCATGCAAGACCTCACGCTTCAGCCCCGACGCTGCATCTGGCAGCATCCGGCCGGGCGCGACCCAGTTCGGGTGACGTTCCCCGATGCTCCGATCGGACGCCGTCTCATGGTTCACGGTGGCGTCGACTACAACGCTGAACGCGAACGAAAGCACAGCCCGGTCACCATGCGTGTCTGGATCAACGATCGCTTGGCGGGCGAGATGATTCACCATGACGGGGACGGCTGGTCGAGCGTTGACATCGACACGACGGCGCTCGGTCTCGAACGTGCGGAAGTCCGTTTCGAAACGACCGCGGACAATCCAGATGCTCGCCTGTTTTGCTGGGCTGCCTCCACACGCGGGAGTGACCGTGACTGAGGCCCGCGCGCTACAGCGTCGAGATCATCTCATCGGGGCGAGCTTGTGCGTGGCGTATGTGGTGCTTCTCGTCGCGACCGCATCGGATCTGGCGATGTCGCGGGACGAGAGCTTCTACGTACACGCCGCCAAGAGCTACGGCGCTTGGATCTCGCAATTCTTCACCGACCCCATGCTGGCGCTCACGCGGGACAGCGTGGATCGGGCCTGGGCATACAACTGGGAGCACCCCGCTTGGATGAAGCTCAGCTTCGCGTGGAGTTGGCTCGCACAGAAGCACCTCGGCGTGTTCCCCAGCGAATCACTTGCTTTTCGATTCCCCGGTATGCTCACCGCGGGTCTTCTGCTGTGGCTGATCTACGCCTGGGGCGCGTCGGTCATGCGGAGAGGCGGGGCACTCTTCGCGGCGTTGGCCTTTGCCCTCATGCCGCGGGTCTTCTACCACAGTCATCTCGCGTGCTTTGACATCGCGATCGCGTTCTTCGCCACGTTGACCGCGTATTGCTACTGGCGCGCGTTGGCGGACAGGCGATGGGTTCCCGTCTTAGGCTTGGTGTTCGGCGTTGCGCTCGCAACCAAGCACAACAGTTGGATGCTGCCGGGGATTTTCCTGATCCACTACCTCTCGGTCCGGTTCGACGAGTCGCGCGCCGACCGAATCGATCGGACATCGATCGCCTGGTTGCCCTCGATGCTGATCTTAGGGCCTCTGGTGTTCATCGGGACGTGGCCGTGGCTCTGGCACGACACCTGGAGGCGCTTGCTCGACTACGCGACGTTCCATCTGCGGCATGTGCACTACACCTACGAGTACTTCGGAGTGAGCTACTTCGAGCCACCGTTGCCGGTCTCGGTTCCTTTCGTCATGACGCTGTTCACCGTGTCTCTCACGGTGCTCGTGCTGTCGGTCTTGGGCCTCTTTCACCAGCGGGAAGGACTGCGCGCACCGTGGCGATTGAATCCAGGGGACCCCACCGGGCGTCGCACCGACGTGCTCTGGGTGGGTTGCTTGCTTGCTCCGTTGCTGGCGATAGCGCTCCCGTCGTCACCGATCTTTGGCGGAACGAAACACTGGATCACCGCCTATCCGTTCGTGGCGCTCTTCGCCGGCCAGGGTCTCATCGCGGTGTCCGAGCGGGCTGAGCTTCACGCATGGGCTGGACGTCGCTGGCCATCTTGGGGGTTTGCCGCGCTCTGCCTGTTGCCCGGTGCTGTCGAAACCGCGCACAGCCATCCTTTCGCCTTGTCCCACTACACACCGATCGCGGGCGGAGTTCCCGGGGCGGCCGATCTAGGAATGAACCGGCAGTTCTGGGGATTCACGACCGGGAGCCTGGCGGATTGGATCAACTCGAAACTTCCCGACGGCGGCTCGGTATGGATATGCGACACCACCGTCGGTGCCTGGGCCATGATGCAACGAGACGGCCTGATCCCGCCCAACGTTCGGGCCGCTTCCTCGATGAGCACGGCGGACCTCGCGCTCGTACATCACGAGGCGCACTTCAACGAAGTCGACTACCAAGCGTGGGTCGCGTTCGGGAGCCCGCAGCCGGTGTTCGTGCTGCAGTACGACGGGGTTCCGATCATCTCGGTCTATGAAAACCCGCGTCTGTCTGGTCTGCCTGGCGGCGACTAGATCGAGGGCTACCCAGCTTTGTCGATGCTGGCGCGTGTCTTGTTCATCAATGCGATGAGGCTCTCGACGATGCCGATGACCACGTAGGCGGTGAGGAGCCACACCAACGCCATCGATGGGTGGATTTTCAACGCGATCCAAACGGTGACGCTAATGGTGACAAACATGAAGGCGACGGTTCGCCAGTTGAGTTGTAGGTCCTTGAACGATCGGAAGGGCATGGCGCTCACCATGAAGACGGCGAGCGTGACGACCAACACCGAGATCAGGAATGGGGAGAACGGAAGCTTTCCGGTCAGCGTGTTGGCGACGACGATCGAGATCAGGATACCGGCGGCGGCGGGGATC
Organism: uncultured Sandaracinaceae bacterium; assembly: GCA_964476875.1. GTDB lineage: Bacteria > Myxococcota_A > Polyangia > Polyangiales > Houyiibacteriaceae > SG8-38. The sequence goes on from CAYZDM010000013.1 coordinate 9,959, forward strand.
GGTAGCCCCTGGGTGTACTTCCCCGGTGCGTGCGGTTGGCCGTCGTCCCCCGTTGCGGCGACGTTGAAGCGAGCGAGCCGGACAGCACCCGCCGCGACGAATACGAACCCTACGAGCATGCCGGCCGTGCCCAGCTCCGCAAGCGACCAGTGATAGACGAGAATCGCCGGGGCCACACCGAAAGAGATCATGTCTGCGAGGGAGTCTAGTTGGACGCCGATGGCCGACTGCGTCTTGGTCAGGCGGGCGACTCGACCGTCGATTCCGTCGAAGAACAGAGCAAACACGATGAGGAGCGCGGCCCGGTAGAAATCGTCGCTCGTCGGCCTGTCGGACAGGATCAGGATCGAGTAGTACCCGCACAATACGCTCGAAAGCGTGAAGAGGTTGGGAAGGATGAAGAGGCTCTTCTTGAGGTCTACTTTCACACCACGCTCGATTGTTTCGGCTCCACGAGAGCCCGTAGGCTAGGGGAGCCGCAATTCCGTGTCCACTTCGAGTGTCGTATCACGGTGAACCCTCCGGTAAAAGGGCGGCGTGCATCGCGCCGAGCGCCAAATTGCGCAAACGCAGCTCTCCCGTCGCTAGATGGAGTTGTTCCAGCGATTTGGACGCCCGCTCAAACTGACCGTCGAGCACGTCGAAAAGTGCGGCGGCTTCTTGGGTACCAAAACCGCCTGCGTCGCGAAACGACACGAGCGCGTCTTCGCGATCAGCGAGCGTTTTGCCCCAACCGTGCAACGCGAGCCAGCCCCAGTAGGCCTGGCGCTCGACCTGCGCGAATCCCTCGACGAACGGGCGCCGGTGGATCGAGTTCCAGCGTGCCTTGTAGAAGACCCGCGCGGTCAAAGGCGGTGCGACGAGCACCCCGTCATAGATCGCCCCATAGCGCTCGAGGACGATCCGAATCCCTCCGAGCACACCGGTCTCGTAGTCGTCTTTCGGCTCGCCTGAGCCATCGCCGAACACGCGCACGAACTCCTCCACGGCGTGGGCTCTCATCGCAGCGATAGCGGGCTCACCAAGCGCTTTGATGAGCGTCTCGTTCGCACGGTGGATCGCCGTTTGCCGCTCGTCGAACTCGAGGCGCTCATACGGCGGATGGGCTTCCGAGCGACCGTGGTCCAGGAAGAGCACGCGTAGCGTCTGAGCCTCGGTCGACTCGAGCGCGTCCTCAGCGAGCATCTGATCGAAGCCTATCGCGTCGGACGCAGCGGCACGCTCGAGCACCAGGCTCGGCATCTCCCACGGGGCGACAGGTTGGGGAACCGCCAGCGTTGCGCCGACTATTCCCGCGGCAACCAGCCACACAATAAGCTTGAGTCCCGACTCGCTCACGGATGCGAGCATCCTATCACGGGCCTGGCGGCTGCCCCCACTTCGAGGCCTGCTAGGATCCCCTGTCTCATGAAAGTCAGCGTTCACTACTACGCCGCGGCGAAAGAGTTGGCCGGGTGCGCGGATTCGACTTTCGAGTTCGCCCCTGAGTCGGTTTCACAAGTCGAGCTTCGCACCGCAATCATCGAACGATTTCCTGCATTGGCCGCGTTCCTGGAGCGGATGCGTCTCGCAGTGAACGGCGACTTCGTCGAAGCTTCACAGTCGGTCCAGGATGGCGATAGGGTGGATGTGCTGCCACCCGTCGCTGGCGGTTCGCCGATCGTTCTTTGTCGAGTCAGCGACCAGGAGATCTCGCTCGACCAGGTACGAAAAGCGGTGGAGCACTCAGGCGCTGGAGGTATCTGCATTTTTCATGGTGTCGTTCGTGACCATGCCGACGGGAAGCCGGTTGAGCGGCTCGACTACGAGGCCCACGAGAGCCTGGCCGAGAAGGAAATGAAGCGAGTGCTCGAGGGCGTCGTAGCCGAGCACGCAGGCGTTCGGATTGCGGCTGTTCATCGCGTGGGGCGTCTTGACGTGGGGGACGCCGCGGTCTGCGTCGCTGCCAGCGCGCCGCATCGAGACGCCGCGTTTGCCGCTTGCCGCAAGGCCATCGACCGAATCAAGGAGACAGTGCCGCTCTGGAAGAAGGAGTGGGGGCGCGACGGCGACGCTCACTGGGTCAATCTGGACGACTAAACGCCGACGAGGCCACGCACGTCGGAAAGCAGATTGTCGTTCAACACCCCTACGCAGGTGAGGTAGGCGTGCTTGGGATCGAGCAACTCTCGCGCCGCTTGCTGAATGTTCTCGGGCGTCACCCGGGCAACCTGTTCAGCCACCGTCGTGATCTCTTCGGGCAATCCGAACAGCGCACTCGTTCCAACGAAGTGGGCCGTATCCTCGGGATCATCGCGAACGGTGCGCAGGCCCCAGAGATATCGGCGTTTCGCCTTGTCGATCTCATCCTCGGTCGGCGGGTCTCGGCGGAGGTCGTCGATCAATTCTAGCACTGACTCGACGAGTAACGGCGCCTTCTGGTGTTCGACCGAGGCTCCAAAGTCGAAGACGCCGCAATCCTCGAATGTATCGTTCCCGGCAAACGCCTCGTAGGCGAGCCCTCGTTCTTCGCAGATCGTCTGGTGTACTCGCGTGCTCAATCCATCGTCGAGAACGCGGCCCAACAGGAGCAAGGTTGGCGCCTCCGGGCTCGCGACCCCCGGTGTGTGAAACGACAGGCGCACGTCGGTCTGGCTTCCATGCTCGTGCACGTACGCGAATCTATCTGGTAGGGCGACACGCGGAGGCGCGCTTGGTTCAACTGAATCGCCCGACGACATCCCATCGAAGTGGCCAACAATGGTCGCGCTCAGTTCGGCTTCGTCGAACGCACCGGCCACGCAGATCACGGCGTTGCGGGCAGTGTAGTAATCGGCGTGATGGCGCCTCAAATCAGCGCGGTTGAAGCGCTCCAAGTTGTCGATTGGGCCAGCGATGGAGAACCCAAGCGGGTGGTCGGGGTAGAGCAATTGCCGCGACACGTTGTCGATGTCGATCTGCCGGCCCTCCTCGTTCAGCTCTTCGAGGATCTCTTCTCGAATGATCTGCTTTTCGGTGCTCAGCTCGGTGAGCAGCGGCTGGCGCAGGACCTCCGCGAGCAACTCGACGCCCTTCGACATCGTTTCGCTCGGCAAGGTGAGGTCGTAGCTCGTGAAGTCGACGTGGGTTGATGCGTCGAGCGTTCCGCCGAGCCGCTCGATGGCGAGGTTCAGCTCATGTGCGGCCGGATGCGCCTCGGTGCCGCGGTACAGCATGTGCTCGAGAAAGTGGCTCAACCCGTTGCTTTGAGCCGTTTCGTACCGAGACCCGACTCGGACGAGGAACGAAACCGTGGCCGATTGAAGGTGAGGCAACGGTACGAGACGCGCTCGCAGGCCGTTGCCAAGCGTCATCGACTCGGCGGGCAGCTCCCGAAGGCTGACCCCGTTAACTATTGCCATCCTGCGTAGGCAGTGGGTGGACGCGCAGGGCCCCGTCCTCGGTGGCTCTGGCGCGAAGTTGTTGGATGTAGAGGTCGACAGACTCTTTCTTCTTGAGCGTTTCCAACACGTCGCGGGTGGTGTCCTGAACCGTCTCGGTGAAGGCCGCCTCGTCGGGACGCTGGCGGTCGATCAGGCGAAAGATCACCCACTCGCGGCCGAGCTTGACGGGAGTGCTCGGGAAAGCTTGACCCTCGGGCAATGCGAACACGGCGTCGACGAGCGCTGCTGTCGAGAGGCCGGGCACCGGCGTGTCCGATCGATCGAACTCCGTCGTCTCTTCGAGGCTCGGGGTCAGCGCCGACTCGCCGCCTTGCCGTTTGGCGGCGGCTGTCAGCGTGGTTGCAACTGCGTCGTCGTCCTTGCTCTGTTGCCACGCGGTGAGCGTGTTTGCCGCTGCAGCGCGTGCGCGAGCATCGAGCCAGTCGGCTCGGTAGAGGCCCTCGGCGAGCTCTTGCTTGGCCTCCTCGACGGGCACATCGCCTTCGCGAATCGCGATGGCTTTGATGATGTGGAAGCCATACGGCGTCTCGACGATCTCCGATACCTCGTCCACTTCCATCGCAAAGAGGGCTTCGTCGAATGATTCGGGCATCGTGCCCTTTCGAAGAAACCCGATGTCGCCGCCGTTCTTTGCGGTGATCTGGTCGCCACTGTGAGCCTTCGCGAGCCCAGCGAAGTCTTCGCCGTTTGCGGCCCGCTTCTGAAGCGCAATGGCTTGTTTCTTGGCATCCGCCTTCTGCTCGTCGGTCGCGTAGCTGCCCGCTTTGACCAGAATGTGGCCAGCGTGAACCTGCTTCTCCAGGTTGGTGTAGCGGTGCTTGTTGGTTTCGTACTCTGCCGCGAGGCGCTCGTCGTTGTCGGCGATCCAGGCGGCGAGCGCTGCATCCGACGTGTCAGGCTTCTGCTTGATGTAGTACGCGGGCGAGAAACGAACGTAGCTGATCTTGGCGTTGTCGTTCTCTCGAACGTAGTCGTCCCAGACCTCTGCTGAGCTCACGGTGACAGTCGAGCCAACGAGTTCTCGCATTTGCGCGGCCAAGTACTCGTCAACCTGCGCATCCGCGAACTCACCGACGCTGCGGCGAAGACCATTTTGAATGTATCGTTCCGCGAGGTCCTTGTTGAAGGCACCTTCCTTGTCGTTGAACGAAACGGGAATCTCGCCTTGAGGAAGCATCGGTGGCGCGCCGACGCCGAGCGAGAGAAGAATGATCCCGTTGTTGACGAAGCGGGCCATGACTTCGTCTTGGCCGATGTCGAACCCGACCTTGCGTGCTTCTCGGGCGAGGAGCGTGCGGTCTATCAGGCCGTCGAGCACCAACTCGGGGAGTCGCATCGAACGTTGCGTCTCGTCGGGCAACCTCCCGAAGTTGGCGACTGCGTAAGCCGCCTCGAAGTCGCCCCTGCTCAACGTCTGATCGTAGACGCGCGCGAGATATGTGCTGCCGCCCGCCGTGCACCCCTCCGCTTGGCCACCCCCGAATTGAAGGGCGAACACAGCCGAGAGCAGCACCACGAGTAGAACTAGAAAGAAGCCTTTGAACTTATCAATCATCGCCAATTTGCCGGTTAAAGAGGCCGAACCATAGAGGAGACGTCGGCTCGCGGCAACCTGCGGTTTTTCTCGCC
>CAYZDM010000014.1:0-14952 GCA_964476875.1 uncultured Sandaracinaceae bacterium
CCGCTAGGGGTGAGACGCGGCGGCGCTATCTCAGGTGGGGCCGGATCGCGGTGACGGTTGCCGCAGTCGCCTACCTCGCAAGCCGTGTCGAACCACGCGACGTTCTTCACGCGTTTCAACGGCTTTCTCTTGGGGCGGCATTGACTGCAGTGACGGTCGTCTTATTTTCGCTGGTTTGCGGGATGATTCGATGGCGGCTGCTGCTTCGGGCGTACGGCGCCATCGACCTTCCCTCTTGGGCCCGCACCGCGCATCTGTATGCGGTTGGGCACTTCTACAACACCTACGCACCGGGTGCGGTAGGCGGCGACGTCATTCGCGGCGTGGCCAGCCGCAAGGCCTTTGGAGACCTAGACTGGGCAGGCGCCACGAGCGGCGTGGCAGTCGTATTTATCGAGCGGGTCCTCGGCTTTTCGGCTCTGCTTGTCATAGCTACGGGCGCCTACTTGATGTACCCGATCCCCGGCGTCGAGAACGTTGGCTTGTTTGCCGCCCTGGGGCTCGCGGCGGCGGCAGCGGCTTTGATTGGCATCGCGATTGCGCCTAGGGTGGTGCCCTTGCTTCCCGAGAAGCTCGGCAAGCCGCTGCGCGCCCTCCCTCGACTCCACTCTCTGTTGCCCTTTTTCATCGCGATCTTCCTCTCGTTGATCATCCACGCCTCCACCGTCGTGGCAGGTCACGTGATCATGCATTCGCTCGAGCCTTCGACAACCTGGGCGCAGTCTGCCGTGGTGATGCCGCTCATTGGCGCATCTGCTTTTTTCCCGTTTACCGTGGGTGGAGCCGGAGTTCGCGAGGCCGCGTTTGCGGCCCTGTACGGGACAGTCGGCGTTCCTGAAGCAAGCGCGTACGCCGCCTCGCTCGGCTTCTGGGGCACGCAGTTGTTCTCTGCAGGACTCGGTGGTGTGCTCAATCTCTTCATTCCACTTTCTGGGCGAGAGCGTGACTGATCGAACTCCACCATCGATTTCGGTCTTCGCACTCCGCTGCGCCGACGTTCGTCTCTTCACGGCGCAGCAACTCCCGCTTTCGTTCGAGCCCCCATCGATAGCCTGACGGGGTTTCGTCCTTTCGCACGACGCGATGGCACGGGACGAGTACGGCGAGGCGGTTGGTGGCGCAGGCTCGAGCGATGGCGCGGGCCGCCGAAGGCACATGGAGCGCCTGTGCCACCTCCGAGTAGGTTCTCGTTTCGCCGATGGGGATGCGGCGCAGTTCGCGCCAAACCCGTTCCTGGAAGGCGGTGCCCCGGATATCGAGCGGAACATCGGCTGGGGTCACCATCTCGACCGCCTCGACCACCGCTCGTGCCCATTCGGTCCGGTGGGAAGGCTCGATCGCAGCGTTCGGGAAATGCGTGGCGAGTTGACCCAGGACCTCGCTCTCGGAGTCCGCAAAGGCGACCTCGCACACGCCGCGCGACGTCCAGGCGATGAGTGCCTTCCCAAGGGAGCAGTCGAGGACCGCGTACCCGATGCGCTCGCCAGCGCCGCCGCCTTTCGCCGCGGAGGGCGTCATGCCTAGTTCCTGCCCGATGCCATCGTAGAAGCGACTGCTCGACGAGTAGCCCGCTGCATAGACCGACTCGGTCACGGAGCCGGCCTGAGCGATCCGCTTGCGGGCACGCTCAGCAAGCAACCTGCGCCGGAACTGCTGCGGGGTGATGCCCACGCGCTTCTTGAAGGCGCGCTGAAAGTACGCGTCGCTCAAGCCGATGGCTTCAGCCACCTCCCGGTTTCTCATGCCGTCCTCCGAGGAAAGCAGTCGGCACGCTTTTACAAGCGCGTCGGTGGCGTCCTTGCCTGGCCTCCGGTCAACCGGCGTGCAGCGTTTGCAGGCTCGGTATCCAGCCCGCATGGCAAGTGCCGCGGTGTCGAAGAACTCTACGTTCTCGCGTCGAGGCCGCCGCGATGGGCAGCCTGGTCTGCAAAACACCCCTGTGGTTCGAACCGCGTACAGGAACGTGCCGTCGGCTTCCGGGGAGCGGGTCGTGACGGCGCGCCAGCGTTCTGCTTCGTCGCGAATGTTCGCTTCCATCGTCGGGTACATGAGGGGCTCCGCTGAGCAAGAGTATGCGATGAGAGTTCGGTTCTCGCCTCCCGCGGACTGACCTGCAATTCGGCCCCACCCCAGAGCGGCTAAGTCTGAGCGTCCGGCTTGGACTCTCGTGCCGCGACGAGAAAGTCAGGCGGCGGCTGGATCACTTTGGGCATTCGGTCGTCGCCGGTGATGAGGCGGGCGCCACGGCCGCCGGTAAAGTAGAGCCAGCTCCATTCGACGAACACGACGAGCTTTCTGCGGAAGTCGATCAAAAATAAGATGTGGATCAGCGCCCACATCACAAACGCGAAGTAGCCACCGAAGCGGAGCTTACCGATCTCGGCGACGGCGCGGTTGCGCCCGATGATCGCCATCGAGCCGCGATCGTCATAGTGGAATGCCTTGCGTGGCGGTGGAGATTCGCCTTTTCGCGATGCCGCGACTTCCGCCGCGATTGTTTCTCCGACGAACTTACCGCCCTGAATCGCGCCTTGCGCGACGGCAGGCACGGGCTGATCGGTCTCGGCATCGATTCGATGCGCCATGTCGCCCGCGACGAACACGTTGGGGTGCCCTGGAATGGATAGGTCCTCGTCCACGATGACTCGTCCTGCCCGGTCGACCTCGCCGCTCAGCCGCTCTCCCAGCGGGCCACCCTTGACTCCAGCCGCCCAGATCACGTTGTTCGCATCGATTCGAATCGAACCGTCGGGCGTCTCTGCGGTCAATCCCTTGTCGTCGACATTTGTGACGCGAGTCCCCAAGAGAACCTCGACTCCCAACAACTCCAGGTCTTTCTGGGCCCGCGCGGACAACTCTGGGTCAAAGGAAGTGAGCACACGGTCGGCAAAGTCGAGCAGGATGACGCGTGCCGTCCTCGTGTCGATGGACCTGAAGTCCTTTCGAACGTCCTCGGCCACCTCGGCGAGCGCGCCTGCCATTTCGACGCCGGTCGGTCCTGCCCCAACAATTGCAAACGTGAGCGCCGCGCGCTTGGCTGCCTTGTCTTCCTCGAACTCCGCTTGCTCGAACGCCAGAAGAAAGCGTGCGCGAACGTCGGTCGCTTCATCCACGGTCTTCAATCCGGGGGCGTACCTCTTCCACTCGTCGTTGCCGAAGTAGTTGGTCTCGAATCCGGTGGCGAGGAGCAAATAGTCATAGCCGTAGGGTTCTCCACCTAGCGAAATCGTTTGCGTGTCGACATCGATGTCGTCGACCTCTTTCATCAGCACACGACAGTTCGCCTGCTTGCGGACGAGAGTTCGGATCGGCGCCGCAATCGTTCCGGGGTGCAACGCCGCCGTCGCTACCTGGTACAAGAGTGGCTGAAATAGGTGGTGGTTGTGTTTGTCGATCAGGACGACGTTGGCCTCCGCCCGACGCAGTGCACGCGCGGCTGCCACGCCCGCGAATCCGCCCCCGACGATGAGTATGCGCGGCTTACTCGAATCCATGTGGCCCCCTCACAGCACTTGTAGATAGCACGCCCGTCTGATTTCCGGGCTGCCCCGAACCACGGAAGAAGCCCCCGCCGTAGCGATCCTCTTCGGGCCACGCCCTTTTGGCGAGATCTCCTATGCGCCGAGCGTGGTATAGGTCGCCAGGGATTGACCCCGTCGAAGTGGAGTAGACCATGAGCCGTCCGAGTTTCTTCCTAGTCTCAGTTTGCATTCTTTGCCTCAGCGCATGCGGTGACAGCGGCTCGGGCACTGCTGGATCCGGTGGAAGCGGCGGTGCGGGCGGCGAGGGCGGTACCGGTGGTGAAGGCGGCGGCCCCACGGATCCCAGCTTGTCCTTCTTCGTGACCAGCGTGGGCACGGGCGCGATCGGCGGGAATCTTGGTGGGCTCCCGGGGGCCGATGGGATGTGCCAGAACCTGGCCGCTGCCGTCGGGGCGGGTGACCGGACGTGGCACGCGTACCTCAGCACATCTATCGAAGACGCACGGGATCGAATCGGAGATGGCCCCTGGTACAATGTGCGACTTCAAGAGGTCGCGGCGGATGTGGATGCGCTCCACGAGAATGGGATTGCCCGCCTGGAGTGGTTCGTGGAGGACGATCCCGAGGGCGAAGGGCACCTGATCGACGAGAACGGGGTCCGCGTGCCTCTCGCCGAGCATGACATCATCACGGGAAGCACCATGGAGGGCACCATGTTCGAGGGCCGAACCTGCCTCGATTGGACTTCCTCGAGTGATGACGACGTGGCGCAGATCGGCCACAGCGACCTTACACCTCCGGGCATCACGATTGGTGGGCCGGACCGTCTCTCTTGGAACTCGGCCCACGATACCACTGGCTGCACCGAGCAAGGATTGGCCGAACGTCAGGGATCAGGCCGGTTCTACTGCTTCGCCATTGACCCGTAGGTGGGTTAGCGTCGCACCGACGCGTCCAACGCCCGGTTCACAGACTCTGGACTGAAGCCGACGATGACTTCGTCGCCTATCTTGATCGTCGGGACGCTCCGGCGAGGATTGAGTCGAAGGTACTCCTGGCGCGCTTTAGGATCTTCATCGACATCGTGCTCGACGAAGGAGATGCCCGCCTGTTGGAAGTACTGACGTGCGCGCTTGCAGACGCCGCACCATGCGGTCGAGTACATCACGACAGGTACACGGCTTCGAGCCGCGGAGATCTCCGACGGAGTCTGGGTTGAAGGCTGGGGCTGTCGCGTAGCGCCCGGTGGGGCGGCAGTGACGTTGCTTCGCGCTACCGGCTTTTGGAGGGCGGCCGGGTCCAGGTTCTCGAACGCGCGAATACGTGCCTCGCGCGACATCTCACGGTTGTCCAAGATGCCCCCGAATGTGATGACCTGAGTCTCCGAGTGTACGGTTGAGGTTGCCGGCCTCTCCGGAAGCGCTGCTGGCGACTCCTCCTCGACAGGGCTGGTGGCAGGAGTTGGAGAAGCTTCGAGGGCGGCGGCCGCTTCGTCCAGTAGTCGCAGGGCCCCTTCACACCCGGACGCCCCCACCAATACAACCAAGGTGCCAACCCAGACCCCAAACGACGCACGACAAGCGCTCATGGGTGGGATTATCCAACTCGACGAGCGCCGCTGTCTAGAACCTGGGGTTCCGGCCGGGAGGCATGGGGACGCCAGTCCTGGCTAGCTGGTCGGGGTCAACACCACGACGGGAAGCTCGCGCTTCGTCCGGATCTGGTATCGCGCCCACATCGGATTGATCGACTTGCCGAGCTCCCAGAGGCGCTCGCGCTCCGGGTCAGTAGCTAGGGTGGCTTCGATCTCGAATTGCTTTTTCCCCACACGTATCGATCCCGAGGGGTTTACCTGAAGGTTCTTCCACCACTGAGGGTCGCGCTTGGCGGCGCCATCCGATCCCACCACCACGTAGCGGCCGTTGTCCTCGAAGTATACGAGTGGTGTCGAGCGAGTCTGGCCGGATTTACGGCCTGTCACCGACAAGAGCAGGGTCGGCAAACCAGCCCACGCCCCGATTCGCCCACCACTTTGCTCGTAAATGGTCGCGTGCGCTTTGAACATCGCCTTCAGCGCGCGGGCCCTCATGTGCCGGAAGCGGGATGCCATGGCGATCTTCTTAGCGCAAAAACGTCTTCATGCCGCGCGAGGTTTGGCATCATCGGCACATGACCGGACCTCTCGCCGTCCCGCGCATCCTTTGGGCCGCATTGCTCGTGTCCACGCTGCTATATCTCGTGGTGCTTGGTTTGACCGAGCCTCAGGGAGAGCCGAACTGGCAAGTTCTCTTGCTTCCCCTCGGTGCCGCGGGTCTGACCACGGCGAGCGCGAGCTTGCTGCTGCCGAGGCTCCTGCTCCGACAAAGGTCCACCCCTGGAATCGAGAAGGCCAGTTCGGACGACGCTGCGGGCGCCTACCTGGTTTCCCTAGTGGTGGCGATGGCTCTCGCCGAGAGCGTCGCGATCTTGGGTCTCGTTCTCGGTTTTCGAGGCGCCCCCACGACCGCGGTGCTTCCCTTCTTCGTCGTGACCTGGGTGCTCATGTTGATTCGGTTCCCGACTCGAGAGAAGCTCGACGAGTTTCGGGTCTGAGCTACGAGTCACCCGTCATGATGAAGAGCGGAAGGCCACCAAAGGCTTTGTACTTCGGCCTCAAGCGCTCCGTGTCGTAGTACTTGTCGACATCGACCACCTTCTTTGCGCCGATGATGACGTCCAGCGGTACGTTGCCGTAACGGCCGTTGTGCACCGAGACGAGCTGCCCTGATGTGCCCGCGTCGATCAGATCCAGCGCGAGGTTTCCGAACGCCATCGGGACGATCGAGTCCAGCGCATCGGGGTCGCCACTGCGCACCAGGTAGCCGAGCCTCTGGCTGACCACGTTCACGCGACGTCCCTGATTGTACTTCGGCGACAGACGCTTCAACGCGTCGGCGACGCGGTCCCCGATGCCACCTAGCTTGCGATGGCCGAACTGGTCCGCTTCTTCCGACTCGAACGACATCTCGTCGTCGCCCGTCATCTGCGCCCCCTCGGACACGAGAACCACGGAGTAGTTGCTAGGGTTTCGGTCCCGGTCGTGCACGAGCAGCTCAGTCAGTTGCTCGATGTCGAAGGTGTGCTCTGGGACGACGCAACGGTGCGCGGCGCCAGCCATCGTTGGCAGGAGCGCTGTGTAGCCCGCGTATCGGCCGAAGACCTCTATCACGAGGAACCGCTCATGGGAGCCGGCCGAGGTGCGTAGCTTGTGCGTGAGCTCGATGGTGCGCGTGACGCAGGTGCTGAACCCGATGCAGTAGTCGGTTCCCGGGACATCGTTGTCCATGGTCTTGGGAATCGCCACGACGGGCACGCCATGCTGATGGAGGTGCGCGCCGTAGCTGAGGGTGTCGTCGCCACCGATCGGAATCAGGTAATCGATGCCGAGGAAGTCGAGGTTCTCGATGACGTCTTCGGTCATGTCGTTGAACTCGTCTTGATACTTGTCTTTCAAGTGAGGGGGCACCGACCCCTTCGGCAGGTGGCTCGGTCGCGTGCGCGAGCTGTGCAGGAACGTCCCACCCGTTCGGCCGGCCTTGTTCACGCCCTCCTCTGTCAGCACCGTCGCGTGCGCGCTGTTGTCGGCGTCCTTGTCTGGAATGACATCGACCAAGCCGCCCCAGCCTCGACGTAGTCCGATCACTCGGTGGCCTTCTCGCAGCGCACGAAACGTCACGGCTCGAATGGCAGGGTTGAGACCCGGCACGTCGCCGCCCCCAGTTAAGATCCCGATTGTAGATTTCACCGCGTAAGCCTAGCGCAAGCAAGCAGGCGTGCGAGCTAGAGGTTCCCGCTACGCGGCCGGTGGTGGTTCGCTGACCCTGCTGATCGTGCCGCGCAGGGTTTCATCCGCCACGTGCTCGTGAATCCAGTACTGCAAGGCCTTTCGCTTCGCGGTGTACATGGCGATGTCCGCCTTCTCGAGGAGCCGCCGCACCGACTCATGGTCGACCTCCCCGCGAACGCCGACGGCGCCCGCCGGGATGCTGGGCAAGGTGACTCGGTCCCCGAAATGACATTCCGTGTCGGGGTAGAAGGCGACGCCGATGCTGGCGCTGATGTGCGCCGTGGCATCACTTAGCTCGATGGGAAGCTCGATAGTGTGTGCGATCTTTTCCGCAAGGGCCGCGACGTCGCTCTGGCTTTCGACGCCCTCGATGATCAGCGCAAACTCGTCGCCACCGATGCGACCAACCAGGTCGGACGACCGGACGGTGTCTTGCAGTCGGAGCGCTACCTCCCGTAGGACCTGATCGCCGGCGACGTGGCCGTGCTCGTCGTTGATCAACTTGAAATCGTTCAAATCGATGAAGAACAGAGCGCCGCGAGGTCCATGTCGCCGAGCGCGTTCCCAGCTTTGAATTAGGCATTCTGTCAGCAGCGACCGGTTGGCCAAACCGGTCAGCCAATCTCGAACCGAGCGTTCCTGGAACATGAGCTTCTGCCGTTGGAGGTCTTGCAGTAGCGCTTCGGCACGACTCTCGGCGAGCCAAGCCAACCCGCCAAGGGCGAGCGTCAGGGATGCGACCGTGACCATCGTGGCGCTGGGCGCGGTGACGACGGTGGTCGGACTCACCGGAAGCACCCCAGCCATGTCGGCGAGTCCCACAGCGATGACGCCTGCAACGGACACCAAGGTCCACACCGCTCCACCGCGCACGCCGCGCAGAAGCATCGCGGACATCGGGATGCAAGATAGCCACGGGTACGAAACGCTAGAAACTCCACCGAGTGTCCAGCTCTGAAAGAAGAGCACCCCAAACGCGCAAGACAGGGTCCAGTTTGCGGCGAGCGCAATCGAGCGTGTGTGCCGCAGGATTAGCGCGCCCACGATCAGGCTGATCCCGTACAGTAGATTCATCAGCGCCATGGTCGGGATCTTGAGAAACCAAATGTAGTACGGCGCGAACGAGACTGTGAACACGACCGCGACGAGGGTGAACCGCATCAACAGAAACGCCCGAGTACGGCTGCGAATGTGGTCCTCGACTAGCTCCCGCGGAACGAAGCGCGACAACCACCGATCGAGTGGTCCACCTTCAGTCGGAGACAAGCTTCGATCCTCCCCGCAGATTTTTCGTAAGCCACCCCATGCAAGCGTCAGATAGTCAGTATAAGCAGCCCGCGGCCAGGGCGAAAAGTGCGATGGCTTACACTTCTTCGCTTACTGGGGTGGGAGCGTGTCTCGCTTCGTAACCGGCACCTGCAGTTGGCGGACGTGACTCAACGTTTCGAGATCGGTTTTCCATCCCTTCTCTGGAATGGCGAACATCGAGTCGACCACCTCCGGAATGAACAGAATCGGATCGGCATCGGCGTTGTATCCGAGCTGCAACAGCGCGTCTTGTTCGAAGCGTCGACACTGCTTCTCGCAGCAGTGAAAAGGCTCCACCACGCGATAGAATCCCTCTGGAGGTAGAGGCTGAAGGAATCGAACGAGTCCCGGGTCTTCGAGCGAGTGCCCCTTCCCGCCGAACTGCGCGCGGTTGTAGCGCCATTCTTTCGGCAGGTAGACGCCGGGGCCTGGGTTCCCGTGATTGTGAAAATAGACGAGTCGGTCCTGATTGATGGATCCAATCGATCCCGTCGTTCGGTACAGGCCACACGGCGGAAGTTGCATGCCGAACACCTAGACCAAGGCTGGGCTGCGGGCAATCGTCACTCGCTACTGTGAACGAAGCGCTTGAACCAAGGGTATGATAGCCGCGTCTCGGTCGTGGTAAAAGCGAACGATGCGCAACTCCTCCCTAGCCGAACGTCGCGATTGGACCTTCGATGGGACTTGGCCATATGAGCCGAAGTACTTCGACACCGGGAGCGGCCGGATGCACTACGTGGATGAGGGGCCGCGCGATGGGCGTCCAGTCGTCCTCGTTCATGGCAACCCAACCTGGGGCTATCTTTATCGCCACTTCATCACGCCTCTGGTCGAGGCGGGCTACCGCGTGGTCGTCCCGGACCATCTTGGATTCGGCCGCTCGGACAAGCCCAACGATGCAAGGCTCTACGACATCCCAAGGCATTCGGAGCGCCTGATCGCCTTGATGGACTCGCTCGAGATCGAGGACGCGACAGTCGTGGTGCAGGACTGGGGAGGCCCGATCGGACTCTCGTGGCCCGCACATCGTCCCGAGAAGGTTCGAAGCCTCTACATCATGAACACCTTCGCGCACCGACCGCCTCCCGGGACGAAAGTGCCCTCGATCCTACGCTTCATTCGCGCGCCCGTCGTCGGCGAGGTTCTGATCAAGGCGCGCCATGCATTCGTGAAGAAACTCTTGTTCCAAGCGATTCGTCGAGACCGGCGCAACGACACGCTGCGCGCTGCCTACCTCGCACCGCACCCCACCTATGCGAGTCGGACCGGCATCTTAGTTTTCCCCCGGCAGGTTCCGGACAGCCCGACCGGCCCGGTATCGGACTTCCTCGACGAGGTCCACACCGGCTTGATGGCGTTTCCAGAGCGGCCTGTGGCGTTCGCGTGGGGCACGAAGGACCCCGTGTTTCCTCCGGGTGTCTACAAGCGGCTTTGGCAGCCCGATTTTCCCAACGCGCCAATTCTATGGCTCGACAAGGCCGGGCACTTCTTGCAGGAAGACGCCCCGGAGTTGATCGTCCCGAACCTCATCGAGTTCTTGGCGAAGTAGCGCTACCAAGTCCGGTGCGGGTTCGCGACCAGATTGGAATTGAAGTAGCGCGGGTCGTCCGTGACCTCGTCTCCGACCCAGTCGGGCTTCTCAAAGGCCTCGTCTTCGCTGCCCAGCTCGATCTCGGCGATCACGAGTCCGGCGTTGTCCCCCTCGAAGACGTCGATCTCCCAAGCATGAGGACCAAACATGAGCGTATGGCGTACCTTCTCGATCAGGGGGCGCTTGCAGAGTGTGTCCAGCATCGCCTCAGCGTCGGATAGTGGGATGTCGTATTCGAACTCCGCGCGCCGCGCGCCGACATTCTTCCCCTTGACCGTAATCGTGCCCCGGGGTCCGGCGACGCGGACCCGCACGGTTCGCTCCGGGTCGGTCGACAAAAACCCCTGCCGGTACCGCACTCCCTTCGCGGCAGCGCGCCAGCTCTCGTTCGCAAGGAGAAATTTTCGCTCGATCTCTTGGCCCACGTTTTCCGGACTGCACGATATCACGGCGGTTTTCAAGCATGGCCATCGTCGTTGTCGCCTTACCCTTGAACCCGGAGTGCGCCCGGGCTACCTCGGGCAGCCTTGCGACTCAATGCACAGCAACGAGCGGCCGTGGAGCATAAAGACGGGCCGTTGCTGGTTCTTGCGGGCGCGGGCTCGGGCAAGACACGCGTCATCATAGCACGCATCGCGCGGTTGCTCGCCTCCGGCGTTCCGCCTAGCTCGATCTTGGCCGTCACGTTCACCAACAAGGCGGCTTCTGAGATGCGCGAACGCATCGGCACGACCGTCGGTGACAAGACGGCCAGTGCGATTTGGCTATCGACCTTCCACAGCTTCGGTGTGCGCTTCGTGCGCGAGGAGGCGAAGGAGCTTGCGCTCGGATCCCGTTTCACGATCTTTGATCAAGGGGACAGCCTTGGCGTCGTGAGGGAGTTGTTGCGCACGGAGTCCGAGGCAGATCGGCGGCTCGATGCTCAGGCGATACTCTCCCGAATCTCGCTCTGGAAGAACGCGCTTCTGGAGCCCGGCAAGGTTCGCGTGAGGGGAGACGAGTACGATCATGTGGCCGCGAGCATCTACGGCGCCTACGAGAGGACCCTGGCCGACATGCATGCAGTGGACTTCGATGACTTGGTCACCAAACCCGTCATGCTTCTGCGCGATCGGCCGGGTATTCGAAGCAAGTGGCGATCCCGATTCGCGCATGTCCTGGTCGACGAGTTTCAGGACACGAACCTCGCGCAGTTGGACTTGGTGCGCTTGCTCGCCAACGAGCGAGGCAACGTGTGTGTGGTAGGCGACGACGACCAGTCCATCTACGGATGGCGCGGAGCATGCGTCGACAACATTCTAGACTTCGAACAACACTTTCCGGGCGCCGTCGTCACGAAGCTGGAGGAGAACTATCGCTCCTACGCGTCGATCTTGAATGTAGCGAACGCCGCGATCGAGAAATCGCGCAAGCGTCCATACGCCAAAGTTCTGAAGGCGACCCGAGAGGGTGGTCCGCCCGTTCGCATGTGTGTACTCCCCGAGCCGCAAGAAGAAGCCAAGTTCGTAGCTGGCGAGATTCGCAAGCTAGAACGAGAGGGTACCGACCCCCGACAGATCGCCGTGCTGTACCGCTCCAACACCCAGGCCAAGCTCCTCGAGGAAGAGCTCCGCATCGCGGGGATTTCGTACCGGGTCTTCGGAGGAACCAAGTTCTTCGACCGCAAGGAGATCAAGGACGGGATCGCCTACCTCCGTGTGGCGTTGAATCCACGGGACGAACTGTCGCTACGCCGGATCGTCAACACCCCGCCAAGAGGCCTCGGCGCTCAATCGCTTCGCCACATCGTAGAACACGCCGAGGCCCATCGCATGAGCCTGCTCGGGGCGCTCGGGAGCGCAGATCAAATCGGGCCACTGTCAGCTCGGGCCAAGGCATCCGCGGTTCGGCTCAGTGATGCGATCGAGGCGGCGGGGAAGGGTTTCCGAGCCGGCGGGCTCACCGCTCCCGCGACAGCACTCTTGCGCTCGGCGGGACTAATGCAGGACGGCACCGATCAGAGTCCCGACGCCAAGCGGCGGCGCGGCAACATCGATTTCCTCCTCCGAAGTGTAGAGCGGCTCGAAGGACGTAGCGGCGGAGATCGCCAGGCGTTGCAGCAGCTCCTTCATCACATTGCACTCGATCCGAGTGATCCGGACGAGCCGGACCCTGGCAGGCAGGTGACCCTCTCCTCATTGCATTCGGCGAAGGGACTCGAGTTTTCGGTGGTGTTCCTGATCGGTTGCGTCGAGGGCGTGCTCCCTCACGCGAGAACACTCGATCCCAAGATCACCGATGCGTCAATGGCCGATGTCGAAGAGGAGCGGCGACTGTTCTACGTGGGGGTCACCCGTGCGCGGGATGTGCTCTACCTGACGAGGCACAAGGATCGCGTTGCCCGTGGTCGCCTCGTGAAGATCACGCCAAGTCGGTTCCTTCAAGGGTTGCCCGACGCCGACCTCGAGACCTATCAAAGTACGGATACCCGCGAACTCGAACGACAAGAAGTCGCCGACATGGCCAAGGCGCTGCTGGAGCGTCTCGGCGGGACTGACGCCTGAGCTACTGCTTTTTCTTGCCGAATAGTGCCTTGGTGTGAACCGTGGCACCGATCGTGATGTACCAATCGTCCCCGGTGTTGAACGTATCCCGAGTGGGTGGTGCGTTGGCAGTCATCAATGGCGCAAACCCAAACTGGGCGAAGATGTCCGCGAGGACTTTGCCCTCGTACGTGTAGCCGCCACCAATGAAGAAGGGGAGCTCGACGACGTTCCTGTAGTTGGTCGCGCCTCCCACGTTGGCCAGGCCTACCCCACCGCCGATTTCGATATACCCGTTGTCGGTGATGTTCGTGACGCTGCCTCCAGCGAACGCGAACTCGACGGTGTTCGTGGAGGGTCCTCCGAACTTGTCGCCGTTGCGGTATCGAATGGTGAGGTTCGCATCCATTGTAAAGAGGCCGAAGAGCTCGAGGATGCGGAGTGGGAGGCCGGCAGCGAGCTGGAAGTCGGTGTTCGACGGCAGAACGAGTGTGAGGTCGACCGCAGCCAGAGCGACGTCGCTTTCCGCGTACTGGTAGCGCGCGTAGATGGGGATATCGCCGTAGCTCGCTTGTGGAGAGAAGATCACCGTGATCAGGCTGCTTCCTCCCGCAGCGGGGACGTTGCCCGTCAGCTCCGTGCTCACGCCGACCTCGAGGTTCTCGATTGGGCTCACCGCGCCGCCGAGGTCCAATGCGGAGAACGTGCCTGGCCCTATGAATCCTCCGACTGTGAGCCGGCCGTCCGCGCGGCCCATGCCCTCGTGCATCACCAGCGGGCGCCGCGCGAACCGCACGGGGTACTCCCCGCCAAACGTCGCGACCGGTTTCTCCACTTCTTCGGACGTGCCGTCGCCCTCTGTCGCCTCGACCTTCGCCGGTTCGGCGCCTTCGTCGTCGGCGCGAACCGCGCTGGTCGAGCCCACTAGAAACGATACGAACAGAGCTAAGGGTACAACACGAGCCATTCTCTTCTCCCGAGTAATTCGCGGGAGTGTATCCTGTCGGCCCGCGTTGCTGTGCGCTTTTCCGTGCTTCGCGGTGAGTTGGATGCGGGCTTCACCTCGTCGACGTGAGCCTCGCGCTCGGCAACCTAGTCGAGCTAGCGGAGAGCCAAAGCGCCGCGTGGATGGCCGCTCAAGACTGATCTCGGAGCTTGTACTCCCAACGACAGGCGATATCGTTCGTATCTCTCCGGGGTGGCAGCTTCAAGGGCTTGCACTCGATCTTGCGATTGAGCATCTCGCCCGAGATCGGCATGCCCGCGATGCAGATGTCGCAGCAGTGCTTGAGTCGGATGTCGTCGAAGTGCTCGAAGCGGTCCAGCGCCGGGCAAGCGTGGTGCGTCAGGATGCCGTGGTTTTCGTCGATGAGCTCGAACTCGACGTCCAGGATCCCGACCTCACCTGGAGCGAACTGAAAGCTACGCAGCAGGCTCTCGACGTCGCCGCCGGTGACTCCAAGGGCTTCCTGTCCGATGCTCAAGTCGTGCTCGGCCGCGCCTCGGTCTATCCACACGTCTTTCTCGAGTTCCTGAGCCGCCTCATCGCCGTAGCGCTTGCGCACGCCTGTGTACCAACGGTC
Organism: uncultured Sandaracinaceae bacterium; assembly: GCA_964476875.1. GTDB lineage: Bacteria > Myxococcota_A > Polyangia > Polyangiales > Houyiibacteriaceae > SG8-38. The sequence continues at coordinate 14,316 of CAYZDM010000014.1, forward strand.
GGTGGCAAGCATGTAGGAGAGGGCTGCGAAGTTCCACAAGAGCGCAAGTGTCTTCTGGTCGAAGTCGTTCGATACCTCGTGTTCGAACGCTACGGTGTCGATCCGAGACGCGTGGTTACCCTGTGACGCTTGCCACGCTTTGAGAAGCACGACGAACCCGATCTCGATACCTTTGCCCCGTGCGAAGCCGCGCGCGCGTCCCGGCGTACCGACCCAGTCCGGCTTCCCAGCGTTCGATTTGCTGTGGCCACCCCCGAGCTGAGCAGCCGAGACCAACCATTGAAACCAAGAGCGGTCTCCCGAGAGCACTTCGGGAATCTCCGCTTGATCTCGTCGTGCAAGCGTCAGCATGTCGGGTTTGAGCTCGGTGGCCGCGACGATGAACCTCAGATCGTCGAAGAACAGCTCCTTCGGTGTCGCCGCTGTTTTCCTGAGCGGCCAACCTTCGAGCGCGACCGCTTCGGCGATGTCCCGACCATACTTGTCGGCGACGGCGCCGAACCAAGTACCGCAAAGCAACTCGTGTGCCTGCTCGGTCCGTCGCCAAAGGTCGACGAGCGTCTCGCGCGGGAGCTCGTGTGCCTCCATGTTCGATTTGAAAGGCTTGCCCATCGTGGATCGAGCTAGGGTGGCGGCC
>CAYZDM010000015.1:0-14546 GCA_964476875.1 uncultured Sandaracinaceae bacterium
CGGGTGACCGGCTCATGTTGATCTTTCTTGTCGCCTGACTCGGGATACAACTGATACGCGGCATTGAGGACACGATCGATTGCATTCGGCGCCACCCCGTAGGCAAACTCGAAGAGATTGCCCATCGGTGTCGCGATTCGTTTGGGCTGCTCGATTATGCCGTCGACGATCAGCTCCGCCGCCTGCTCTGGGGTACGCATCGGAAATGCATCGTAGATCGTCGTCGACTTCATCATGGGTGTCTTGACGAGCGGCATGTAGATCGTCGTGACCTTGACTCCGTCCTTCAAGGCCTCGACCGCCAGCACTCGACTGAACGCATCGAGCGCGGCCTTGCTGGCGATGTACGCGCCGTAGCGCGGGACGTTCACTTGAACGCCAATCGTCGACACGTTGAGAATCTGGCCGCGCTTCTGGGCGCGCATCCCAGGAAGAAAGCCCATGATGAGGCGCACTGCCCCGAGGAAGTTGAGGGCGAGGGTGCGTTCGAAGTCGTGCACGCGCTCGTACGACTTTGCGACACTTCGACGGATCGAAATGCCGGCGTTGTTGACGAGTATGTCCACCTGATCGTGATCCGCCAGAACCAAGGCGATGAGTCTTTGCGTATCCTCGGCATCGGATAGATCCCCGGCATAGACGAAGGCGACCCCACCACGGGCCTCGATCGCTTGCTTCATGGCGATGAGTTTGTCGGCGGAACGAGCTACCAGCAAAACCTGCGCACCCGCATCGCCCAGGCGACTAGCCAACGCCTCACCTATGCCACTGGACGCGCCCGTGATCATCACGGCACGGCCTGCAACTCGTTTGGACAACAGGTCTTCCTTCGCGCCACCCACAAACGGAATAACCGAGATATCGTCGCCCGATCTCACGGCAAGCGGCGTTCAGAATCTGGAAGATCGAGTGCGAGTGTGCCGCCCGGGTTCAGCACGTTCTTCGGATCGAAGTGGCGCTTGAGGGCGCGCAGGACTTCGAGCGCCTCCTTGCTGATCTGACCCTCTAGCCAGGGCGCGGTCATCTTACCGATGCCATGATGATGGCTCATCGTCGCGCCGGAGGCCTGCACCGCATCGAGGATGCCACGGTGGAACTCCGTGAACTCCTCGTGGTCGATCTTGGCGATGAAGATGAAGTACAGGTTCGCCCCTTGCGGGTAGCAGTGCGACATGTGCGTCATGCAAACCGTCTGAGGACGGCTCTTGACGTAAGCCCGAACGCTCGCATGAACCCTCGGCAGGTCGTCCCAGTTCGTCGCACACTCGAGCGTGTCGATGAGGATGCCGTAGTCTTGAAGGTCCTCGCGCATGTAAGGGTCGGCGAACCGACCGTGCTCCCACTTCTTGGTGATGAAGCCGGTCGTGTACATCCCGCCATGCGCTCTGCAAACCTCGCGCAGCCGACGCTTGACCATCGAGGTGTACGCCGCATCCCCGTCGACCGTGCCGAGCATCAGACAACGCTCCCCCTTCTTGAAGCCGCGTAGGCTCACGAGTGTATCGATCGGCGTGCCTTCGACTCCATAGAGCTTGAATGCAACGTCGGTCTCCTCGGGATCCGACAGTCTAAACACCGAAGGGAAGCCGAACTCCGACTGCATGATGTCACGCGCTGCGGCCGTGGCGCGTGACCAGTCCGGAAAGATGAAGCTGAAGCGTCGAGTGTTCTCGGGCTGGTGACGGAACACCTTCAGGGTGACCGATACCAAGATCCCGTACGCACCCTCGCTTCCGATCATGATCTGATCGATGTTGGGTCCGGTGGCATAGGCCGGAATGTCGACGGTTTTGATCGTTCCGACGGGCGTGATGTACTCCTGGCTCAACACCAGGTCTTCCACCTTGCCGTAGTAGGTGGAGTTCTGCCCGGCACCGCGGGTCACCACCCAACCGCCCGCCGACGAGAACTCGAACGACTGCGGAAAATGGCCGCATGTGTACGCGCGCGGCGCACCGAACCGCTCACGGGCCTGATTGAGCGCCTCCTCGAGCGCAGGCCCCATGATGCCTGGCTCGACGGTGACCGTCTGATTGACCACGTTGAGCGACAAGACGCGCTTCATGTGGGTGCCCAAGTGAATCGAGACCCCTCCTTTGATGCACTCGGTGCCCCGGGTCACGCTCGACCCAGCGCCGAATGTGTAGAGGGGTATGCCTTGCTCATGGCAGTAGCGAACGATCTTCTCGACGTCATCCCGATCCCGAGGGTGCAGCACGAGGTCGGGAAGGTTCTCCACGGTGTGCTCTCGCAATCGCAACGCGTCGAACATCGTCTTGCCATAGGACACGCGCAATCTGGCATAGACGTCATCGCTGACATTCTCGTCGCCGACTACACCGCGGAAGAAAACAACCTGCTCCGGGGTAAGTGAACCCGGCACGTCCGCCGTTACCTCATCGAGACCCAGGTCTTGCGGCTTCTTGAAGTAATCGTCATCGAGATCGAACGTCTCCTTCATGAGTTCGTAAAGTTGCGGGTTCGGATGCTTGAACGCATCAGGGGCGCCCCACTTGAACGCCGACCTGTAGGAACGCTTGGGCAGGGATCCCTCGAACCACGGGGGGGTGAACGAATCCTTTCGCGTCATGGTCTCTCTCTTTCCGTTGGTTTGAGGGGCATGTCCCAAGGGGTGCCCATCAAGCCCAATCTGAAGCGCTGGAGCTTGGTTGGTTGCCGGCGACCCGGCCGAAGCGGTAGTCGATGCTCTTCGATCAAACCCGAATCGAGTTGTTCGATGAGTTCGAGCGTTCCGTAGGGGCGAAGCAGCTCATCCACAGCGGTCCGATTGGGTTTGTTCAGACTTCGATATTCGTTTTGCAACACCTCGAGGCAGTACACGCGATAGCGCACGACCTTGAGTTTCTCGTAGGTCACGCCGTGCGCCTCGTGGTCGAGGCGTGACTTCCCCGCCTCCCAGGCGCGAGCATTGCGCAGAAGGAACGGCCAATAGTTCTGCGCAATCTCGCGAAGGAAATACGCCCAACCCGGATGCGAGAAGTCACTCGGAATGGGTTCCCGCCCGAAGCGACTGGCCCGCGCGTTCCACACACGTCCAACCCAGGCGTAAACCGAAGGTGCGCGCTCTTCCATGACACGACTCGGCGTGGGGTCCTGCGCGTAGTGACGAAACATCGGACCAAAAAGCCCAATGTCTACCAAGGTCGGGTGGCTGCCCAACAGGAACGGCTGGTCACTGAGGATCTCACTCATGTTGTCGAGCAGGTCGGGGTAGTGCTGCTTGATGTGCGGTTCGGTCACGACGCTCATCCCGTCACCGGTGAGGTAGGTGGCCATCTGGCGCCGTCCGTAGTACCAGCCGGCGAGCCATTTCGGGGCCGGGAAATCAGCCAGCACCTCGTGTCCGATGCGCCTCATCAGCAGCTTCCGCGACTCAATCGGTTGCCAGCGCCAATAGAGGGCGGCCCGCCAGCACCATTCGTCGGCGTAGTCTTCGATCAGCTTCGACATGAAGCGGAGAACCGGGTCCTTCGGAATCACGGGCGGGTCCGGGTAGCCGGACTCGAGCCATTCGATCATCGGCGTTGTGTCCTTGAGCCACTGCCCATTGGCGAGACGCAGCACCGGCACCTTCATCAGCCCGGTGGCGGGCAGTATCTCGTCTCGCATGACTTTCGAGTCGACGACGCGGCGCTCGAACGGAATCTCTTTGTACCGAAGATAGGCCTCCATCTTGCCGCTGAAGTACGACATGTCCGCGACGTACGCGGTGATCGGCTCCCATCTGTCGTTCGGTGACTCTGTCATTCCTATTCCTCGGAATTTTCTCGTTCCGATTGAGGCTGCGCAAGGTACCATGCCCAGCTAGCAGCCCAAGCCCCTATAAGAAAGGGAGTCGACCATGAGCGGAAGAGAAGTCGCTTTGATCACCGGTGCTTCAATGGGAATCGGCAAAGAGCTCGCGAAGATTTTCGCTGCCGACGGGCGTGACCTGGTCCTTGTCGCCCGAAGCGAAGACAAACTTCAAAGCCTCGCGGACGAGCTCTCCAGCGCGCACGGCATCACGGCCCGCGTGATCCCGGCGGACCTCACGAACCCCGAGGCGCCGGAAGCCATCTTCGCGTCATTGCAGAGCAAGGGCATCGAGCTCGACTACCTCGTCAACAACGCCGGCTTTGGTGCCAGCGGCCCGTTCAGCGAGCTTTCTCTTCAATGGCAGCGCGAGATGATCCAGGTGAACGTCGACGCACTCGTCGCGCTCACGCATCTGGCACTGCAAGGCATGATAGCGCGCAGAAAGGGGCGAATATTGAACATCGCGTCCACGGCCGCATTCCAGCCAGGACCGGGCATGGCGATCTACTTCGCAAGCAAATCCTTTGTGCTTCTGTTTTCTGAAGCCGTCGCGGACGAGGTGAGAGACCAAGGAGTCACCGTCACTGCTCACTGCCCTGGCGCTACCTTGACGAACTTCACCGATACCGCTGGCAACGCCAAGAGCTTGCTGTTCAAGCTTGGAGCCGCGCCGGCGGACAAGGTGGCGCGGCACGCCTACCGCTCAATGATGAAGGGCAAGGCAGTGGCGATAGAGGGCTTGATGAATTGGCTGACTGCCTTCAGTGTGCGGTTCAGTCCGAGGGCGCTGGCCACGAGAGTCACGCGCTGGATGAACCACAAATCATGAAGAAGAGTTTCTGCCAAGTCGGGGGTGTGTTGGCGCTCCTCCTTTCCACGTCAGTCGCATCGGCCCAGGGAGCTTGGTCGAGCGAACCATCCGACACCAGCCCATACTCGAGTCACCCGGTCGCGCAGGACCCACGTCCTCCAACGTCCGAGCCGGGCCTGACGCACCGAGGCTATCAAGGTTCGTTCGGCATCGGCGTCCCTGTCGCGCTGGACGTCGACACGAACGTGGTGCGCCCAGGCGCGGATTTGAACGCCTTCGGCGGGTACGACATTGGCTACGTGGTCTTCGGTCTTGGGCTCGGTGCGATGTGGACACCGCTCAACCTCTACAACATCCCTGGAGCAACGCCGGGAGCCGGGTATGACCGAAGCCCCATGACGCGACTTTACCTGGCCCCCGAATTCCGCGTTCAGGTGCCGAACCGGTCTCGACTCCTTCCGTACCTCGGCGTCACGTTTGACGCGAACTGGTGGCGGGTGAAGGAGACCCAAATCGTGTGCGGCGGCGTTTACTACTACTACTGCTCGCGAAGGGCGATATTTCGCTTCACCCCAGGGATGACAGTGAAGCTCGGGATGGCGATCCGTGTATCGACGGGCAGCCACATCGATATCGGCGTCAAGTACTCACTCTCGGGAACGGGCAGCTTCTTCTTCCGACGAGAGCAGTGGATCACGCCGTACATCGGCATGCTCTTCCGCTGACGCTACGCGTATTTCTTGAGCTCTAGGCGAGCAACCATACCACGGTGAACTTCGTCCGGGCCGTCGGCGATGCGTAGCGCGCGGGCCATCGCAAGAAGTCGGGTGAGCTCGGCATCGGACATCCCCTCCCCTCCGTGAATCTGAATCGCCGCGTCGGTGACCGACTGCAGAACATTGGGCGCGATGACCTTGATCGCGGAGATGTCCACCAGAGCGCCGAACGTGCCGAGTGTGTCGAGTGCCCACGCGGCCTTCATCGTCAAAAGACGAGCTTGATCGATCGCCATGCGGGAGTTCGCGATGATGTCGCGATTGCCACCGAGGTTCGACAGGGGCTTACCGAACGCGACCCGATGGATCGCGCGCTGGCACAGGCGTTCGAGGGCACGCTCCGACGCCCCGATCGCGCGCATGCAGTGATGAATCCGTCCCGGTCCCAGGCGACCCTGAGCAATCTCGAAGCCCCTGCCCGGCCCCGCGATGATCGCGCTCACCGGGAGACGCACGTTCTCGAATAGGACCTCCGCGTGCCCGTGGGGCTCATCCAAATGACCGAAGACAGGGAGCATCCGCAGAATCTCAACGCCTGGCGCATCGGTCGGAACCAGCACCATCGAATGGCGCTCGTGCCGCCCCGCGTTCGCATCGGTGACACCCATGTAGATGAAGAACCCGCAGCGCGGATCACCCGCCCCGCTCGTCCACCACTTTTGTCCGTTGAGCACCACTTCATCGCCGACGACCTCGCAGGTGGCCTGCATGTTGGTTGCGTCGCTCGACGCCACGGCTGGCTCGGTCATCGCAAAGCCAGAACGGATGTCTCCAGCTAGTAGCGGCTCCAGCCACTGCTTCTTCTGCTCGGCTGAACCGTACTTGACTAAGACCTCCGCATTGCCGGTGTCGGGCGCGCTACAATTGAAAATCTCTGGGGCGAGGAAGCTCCGGCCGGTAATCTCCGCGACGGGCGCATAGTCGCGGTTGTCGAGCCCTGCGCCGTACGCCTCGTCAGGCAAGAACAGATTCCACAGGCCGAGTGTCTTGGCCTCTGCCTTGAGCTCCTCGAGAATCGGCGGAATCTTCCACTCTCTCCAATCGTTGCTCCCGACGAGCTGGTCCAAGTAGGTCTGCTCATTGGGCACGATACGTTCGCGGACGAACCGTTCCGCCTGCGCCATCACGTTTTTCGCCCGCTCGGAATGCTCGAAATCCATAGAGGGCGGTGATACCGCATGCGTCCGGACAATTCACGCGGGAACTCCGCAGATCCAGTGCTAGGTTTCCGCCGCACCACACCCGAACGAACCGTATGGCCACACAAAGCAATCCCTTGATCGACGACAGCCTCGTCGATTTCCTTCTGTACTCCGTTCTTGAGGCCGAGTCGCTTTGCGAGCTGGAGCCCTATCGGAAGCACTCGAAGGAAACATTCGACCTCTACGTCGACAGCGTCCGGCGGTTCGCCCGTCAGGACTTGCTGCCCACCTACAAGCCGATGGACGAGGAACCCCCGGTGTTTCGGGACGGCCGGGTTCACACCCACCCCGCGCTGCCACGTCTGTACGATCAGATGATCGAGCTTGGTGTACTCACGGCCTCGCGACCCGAGTCGGTGGGCGGGCAGCAATTGCCGATGCTCGTGCACACGATCGCAAGCGCGTATCTCATGGCGGCGAATTTGAGTGCCTATGGTTTCATCGGGCTGACACACGGCGCTGCGCATCTGATCGAAGCATTCGGAACCGACGAACTCAAAGAACGGTTCATGACGAAGATGTACGACGGCCTCTGGACCGGGACGATGGCCCTCACCGAGCCACAGGCGGGGAGCAGCCTCGGCGACATAAACACCTGCGCGACGCCGACGGACGACGGCCACTACCTCATCAAGGGAAGCAAGATCTTCATCTCGGGCGCAGACCACGGGATTACCGACAACATCGTCAACCTAGCGCTCGCTCGAATCGACGGTGCTCCCGACGGCACCAAGGGGATTTCGCTCTTCGCAGTGCCGCGCCTTCGCGAAGAGGGAGACGAGTTGGTGTCCAACGACGTGACGGTGGCGGGCTTGATCCACAAGATCGGCTGGAAGGGCCTCCCGAGCCTGGCGCTGGAGTTCGGTGATGAGGGCGACTGCCGCGGTTGGCTGGTCGGTGAGCCGAACCAGGGCCTTCGCTACATGTTCCAAATGATGAACGAGGCTCGCATCATGGTGGGGGTCAATGCCACAGCCACCGCATCCGCCGCCTATCACGAGTCGCTAGCCTACGCGCTGGATCGAAAGCAAGGGCGAGGGCCCGGGGCGCGCGGCGGAGAGCAGGTTCCGATCATCGAGCACGCCGACGTGCGCAGGATGCTTCTTCGTCAGAAGGCAATCATCGAAGGGAGCCTGGCGCTGCTTGCCACGGTCGCACGCTACTGGGACGTCTCTGAGCATGCGGCATCGGAGGACGAACGAGAGCGCGCAGATCTGTTGCTGAACCTGCTCACACCGATTGCCAAGACCTTCCCGGCCGAGCGTGGCTTCGAGGCCAACATCCTCGCCGTCCAGATCCTAGGCGGCTACGGATACACCAGCGAGTATCTCCCCGAGTCGTACATGCGCGACCAGAAGCTCAACACCCTTCACGAGGGAACGAACGGAATTCAGAGCATGGACCTCCTCGGTCGCAAGGTGATGTCCAAGGGAGGTGCTCCGCTCCGCGCGCTCGCTGACGAAATTGCGGGCACTATCGCTCGCGCGAGAGATGCGGGTTGCGACGCCGAGCTTTGTACGGGACTCGAGCAGGCGGTGGCCACGGTCGCCGCGACGACGATGGAGCTTGGTCAGCGCGGAATGGCCGGCGACTCGAGCGGAATGCTCGGCCACAGCTGGGACTACCTCGACATGTTTGCCACACTCGTCATCGGATGGCAGTGGCTCAACATGGATGCTGTAGCGCGAACGGCCACCGTTTCAGAAGATCGCAAGCGCGCAACCGAAGCCGCCACGCGGTACTGGATTCGCACCGAGATTCCACGGGTCTCGCTCCTGGCCGACCGTTGCCAAAGCAACGAAGACTCGTACATCAACGCGGAACCAAGCTGGTTCTGAACCGACCGCCAAGTTAGCTCTTCGAGCGTTTCTTCTTGGCAATCTTTTGCCTGCAAACCTTGTTGATGAGTCGAAGCTCCTCGATCTTCTCGTCGATCTGCCGCTTCTTGGCTTCGAGCTCGACGATCATCGCGCCGCTCCTCGCAGCCGTAATCTCGAGCTGCTTGATCCGGCCCTCTCCCTGCTGCCCGTACAGATCGAGGTACTCGTGAGTCTCTTCGAGGCTGTAGCCGAGCGACTTCGCGCGAACGATGATGTGCAGTCGAGCTCGATCGCGGCGTGAGTAGATGCGCGCCCCGTTCAATCGCTTTGGCGAGAGCAGGCCCTTGGACTCGTAGAAACGGATCGCCCGGTGCGTGACTCCAAACTCCTCGGCCAGCTCCGATATGGAGAAAAAGTCGGGCGCATCTCCCTCACCGTGGGCGTCCACGAAGGCTTTTACGGTGTCGTTCCGCGCGGTTGTCTTGGAGGGCGCCGCCATGAGAGAGGACGATAGCCCGGGCAGGCTACCGCATCAACAGATGATTTACGTGAATCTATGCTACTTGACGTATACGTAAACCTAACCTAGGAAGCGGTGAAAGCTCTGGCACCTGGAGGACTCGATGGACAAGGCGATCATCACCTGCGCGCTCAATGGCGTGCTCACCAACCCGAAGCAGCATCCGGTTCCGGTCACCCCAGAGGAAATGGCCGTCTCCGCTCGCGATGCCTACAACGCGGGCGCATCGATCGTGCACATCCACTTCCGCCGTCAGGAAGCCAACATGGGGCACTTCCCTTCTTGGGATCCCGAGCTGGCCGCCGCCGCGAGCGACGCGATTCGTGAAGCCTGCCCGGGAATCATCATCAATCAGACGACCGGCGTCATGGACGACGATGTCTCCGGGCCGGTGGCGTGTCTGCACCGGATCAAGCCAGAGATCGCCGCCTGCAATGCCGGTAGCCTCAACTACCTCAAGCTCAAGAGGGACAACACCTGGGCGTGGCCGCCGATGGTGTTTCTCAACAGCGTCGATAAGGTTCAGAAGATGCTAGACGCGATGGCCGAGACGCATACGACTGCCGAGATGGAGTGTTTCGACGTGGGTATCGTGCGTTCGGTCGGGCTCTACCTGAAGGCCGGCATGGCGACGGAGATGCACTACAACTTCGTGATGGGTGTGGCGTCTGGCATGCCTTGCGACCCTGAGCTTCTAGAGCTCCTGATGAAGTACAAGAGCGGCGACGCACACTGGCAAGCGACCCTGATCGGCCGCCAAGAGATCTGGGAGACCCACCAACGAGCTGCCGAACTGGGCGGCATGCTCCGAACTGGCGTCGAGGACACCTTCTACTTGCCCAACGGTGACAAGACGACCGGCAACGGACAGCTCATCGAAGCTCTTGCTCAGTGTGCGCGCAATGCTGGCCGTGAAGTCGCTTCCCCGACTGAAACCCGTGAGATGCTCGGCTTCAACTAGGGTGGTAAGGACTCCTCATGGCCAATAAGGTGTACCCCGATGCGTCCACTGCAGTCGACGGATTGCTGAGCGACGGCATGACCCTGATGTCCGGTGGGTTCGGACTGTGTGGAATCCCCGAAGCGCTGATCGCAGCGGTCGCAAGCTCGGGCGTGAAAGATCTAACGGTCATTTCGAACAACGCCGGCGTCGATGGAATAGGCCTTGGCGTGATGCTGGAGACTCGCCAGATCAGCAAGATGGTTTCGTCGTATGTCGGCGAGAACAAGCTGTTTGCCCAGCAGTTCCTCGACGGCGACATCGTCGTAGAGTTCACGCCGCAAGGAACGCTCGCGGAGCGTATTCGAGCGGGTGGCGCTGGGATTCCGGCATTCTTCACCAAGACAGGGCTGGGTACGACGGTTGCCGATGGAAAAGAGATTCGTGAGTTCGATGGCGCGCAGTACGTGATGGAGCGTGGGCTCTTCGCGGACGTTGCGATCGTTCACGCCTGGAAGGGCGACACGGAGGGCAACCTCATCTACCGAAAAACCGCGCGCAACTTCAATCCTATGATGGCGACGGCCGCGACGATCACCATCGCCGAAGTCGAGGAGCTCGTTGAACCAGGCGGGCTCGACCCGGATCAGATCATGACCCCGGGCATCTTCGTAGATCGCATCATCCATTTTCCAGACGCCTCGAAGCACATCGAGCAACGAACCACGCGTCCACGCGGGGCCTGAGGAGAAGACGATGGCTTGGACCCGTGACCAGATGGCAACACGCGCAGCGAAAGAGCTACACGACGGCTTCTACGTAAACCTCGGCATCGGCATCCCCACGCTAGTGTCCAACCACATCCCCGAGGGGATGAGCGTACAGCTCCAGAGCGAGAACGGAATGCTCGGGATGGGCCCCTTCCCATACGAAGGTGAAGAAGACGCCGACCTAATCAACGCCGGCAAGCAAACCGTCACCGAGCTTCCAACGACGAGCTTTTTTTCGAGCGCGGACTCGTTCGCCATGATTCGCGGGGGTCACATCAACCTCTCGATTCTCGGCGCGATGCAGATCGCCGAGAACGGAGACCTCGCCAACTGGATGATCCCCGGCAAGATGGTCAAGGGGATGGGTGGCGCGATGGACCTCGTCGCGGGCGTGAAGCGAGTCGTGGTGGTCATGGAGCACACAGCCAAAGGGAAGCCGAAGCTGCTGAAGCATTGCACCCTGCCACTGACCGGGACCCAGGTGGTTGACCTGGTGATCACCGACCTCGGCGTGTTCGAGATCGACAAGACTGGCAACGATGGGATGACCTTGGTCGAGCTCGCCGATGGCGCCACACTCGAAGAGATCGCGGCCAACACCGAAGCCACCTACAGCGTGGCCCCCGGGCTCTAGCCAAAAAGCAACAGGACGGCCGCGACGTAGACGCCCATCCCCATCGCGAGGACGGCAGTGTAGCCAGCAATCTGGCGGGCTTTGAGACCAGTGATTGCGAGGAGCGGGAGCGCCCAGAAGGGCTGCAGCAGGTTGGTCCACTCGTCCCCGTACGCGAATGCCATGATCGTGCGACCCGGATCCAGGTCGAAGGCGGACGCGGTCGTTAGCAAGACGTCGCTCTGCAAAGCCCACTGCCCACCACCCGAGGGCACGAAGAAGTTCACGAGGCCCGCACTGAAAAACGTCAGCAACGGGAAGGTCAAAGTCGATGCGATGGAATTCATGGATGAGGAGAGCGCTTCGATCATTCCGCTTGCTTGCATGACGCCGAGGATGCCGAAGTAGAGCGGGAACTGGACGATGATCGCGCCGGCGCCGCGTGCCCCTTCGGAGACAGAATCGAGGAAGCTTCGGATGGAGCCATGAGCGGCCAGGGCCAACGCCAAGAAGAAGAGATTGACCGAATTGAGGTTGAACGCGATGTCGCCATGGAACCAGCTGAAGAGAACCAGCAGTGTCGCCCCGCCACCGACTAGGATTCCGAGCCACGACCTCGTGCTTCTTCCCGGTTCTCCGGACGTGCTCGCTGGCATCTCCGGAACGGCCGCAACTCTCGGGGCCAGCGCCACACACATCAATGGCAACAGGACGAGCAAGCCACCGCTGACGACCAAGTTGAGCGGTGAGAAGAGCGTATCGCCGACCGCAACTGCCTGCGATGCACCCTGCGTAAACTGGGCGGACTCGGCGGCCTTGAGCGGTGCCGAACCACTCAGTCCCCCATGCCATACCGCGAGTCCGGTGTAGGCGGCCGCGCCCAGGACTGGGATGTCCATCGGGCGTCCGTCTTCTGCGGCACTGTGGGCGATCTCCCGAACGACAAACGCGGCGACGACCGCGCCGAGGCCCCACTGAATGAGGCCGGTCGCGCACGCGATGAACGCAACCAAGCCGGCGGCTGCAGGGGTTGTCTTGGGCCAGCGGGCCACCGCGCGAACGAGACGTTGAACCGGCGGGCTCGAAGCCAGCGCCTGCCCTGTAACGAGGATCAAGCACATCTGTAGAGCAAACGCGAGCAACGGCGTACTCGAAAAGCCGCCATACCAACCCTGCAGCACCGCCCCGACGGAACCCGAGAGCGCGAACCCACCAGCGAGCGTGATCAGAGTCAGGGCCAGCGCCAACACGAACGGGTCGGGCACCCAGCGCTCGGACCACCGACTGAAAACCTCCCCTAGTCTGGCCAGCATCTGACTAGAGACCGAAAGCTTGTTGGATTTCGGAAGAAGGAGATCGCGTGACGCCGTCGGGAGTCAGCGTAAGGACCTCGAAATATTGTTGAGGGGCGACTAGGGTGGAGCCTTCGTCGGCCAAGACTTGGCTGAGCACATCGGTGGGGGCGAAGGGCATGGTGAGTCCGGCTTCGATGTCTGGGGTGAGGCCGTCGAAGTGTTGGGGGACGACGAACTCAGGTTGGATGCGAGAGAAGTACTCCAGCAGACCGCCCTCCCCCGACAGGAAGCCCACTGGGCCGAGCCAAGCCGTCGTGCCGGCTACGTCGCTGAACGCCGCGTCGAGGTTCGCCGGATAGTCCTCGCTGGAGCCGTCGTCTTCACCAATCGGTGCGATCGAGTTCGTGTAGAACATCGAAAACGGATCGTCGCCCGGGAACGAGACGAGATAGCTGATCGGCCCGCCGGCGGGCGCACCCCAGCTATCCTCCGGCGTGGGCACTTCTTCCAACTCCAGAAATTTCCCGATCAAGGCGGGAAGCGTGTGGATCGTGCGCACCGCCCGCATGGTGGCCTCGCCCAGTTGTAGTTCGTCACCCGTACCTACGACCGTGCAGCGGTCTTCGGGGAGGCCAGCCGATTGCGCGATCAGGCAGGTCGTCTTGGAGCCAATCACCTGCGCGCCGGTCAGCATCGCCGCGGACCCGCAATCGATGGCATGATCGAAATGACTGTGGCCTACCAAGATGAAGTCCACCGTCTCCACCCCCGCCGCGTCGAGCACCCGCTGCAGAAGGTCGAGGCCCTCTTGTGTGGAACCCTCGACCCGGTCCGCCGGGCGACTGAAGTAGGCGTCTAGCAACACGGTCGTTTCCCCGTACTGCAGCAGCCACTGGGTCACGCCCAAGAACGTGAGTTCGGCATGTGTCACTTGGACGCCGCCACCTCCGCTCCCACCCGAGCCGCCGATACCGCCCACGCCACCGGCTCCACCCGCGCCACCGGCATTGCCGCCACTATCCGCACAGCTCGCAGCCAAGATGCAAAGCACACCCACACAAGACCAGATACGCATTGCGTCGGAGTCTAAACGCTTTTCGCGGCCTCGTGTCCCTAAAACCAATGGCACCGAGCACCCGGTCGCAGCGTCACGCCCCCTAGGTCGGCCCGCGCCTAATCGCGATGAACGTGAGATCATCCGGCTTCGAAGGGGCGCCATCGACAGGGGCTTCCATTCGCTTCTTACCGAGCGCGGCCAGTTCATCGACCGCCCGAGAAAGCGGGCCCTTACGGACACAGTCCACGATCTCGTCGAGGTGAAGGTTGTCGCTGAGACCGTCGCTTGCCAACACCACGGTGTCACGACGCGCGAGCTTGACGGTCGCACCGAGTTCGATGCGCATATCCTGGCCGCCAAGAAGATTCGATACCAAATGCAGGTCCTCGTGATGCAGCGCTTCGCCACGATCCAGCAGCCCGGCTTCGACTGCATAGCCGACGGGAGAATGTGGAATGGTGAGCCATTTGATGCGGCCGCGTTGCCCTGTCACGAGCACCATCGAGTCGCCCGCATGATACGCGCGCATGCTATGCCCTTGAATCTCGACGACTGCGAGCGTGGCGGCAGCGCCCGTCCCAAGCGCCGAGATCGCACTATTGGCCGACTCGAAGCCGTTGATGATCGCGCCGCGAAGGCTTTCGACGTCATCCCCGAGGGCTATCACCGAGTCGCATACCGTCCGCACCGCAAGTGCCGCGGCCTTTGCGCCACCAGGGTGGCCTCCGGCGCCATCGGACACCACGGCAACTCCCGCCCCTTTTCCAAGCGAAACCACCGCCGCCGCGTCTTCATTGGGGCCGTCCCGGCCCGGCTTCGACAAGCTCAACATCACGGCTTCGCCGCTACCGAGCTCAAAGCGCTCCCCTCGCGCCATGTCCACATCCGTCAAGATGTGGGCCTCACTCACGGCGTGGCTCTCCGTC
>CAYZDM010000016.1:0-14490 GCA_964476875.1 uncultured Sandaracinaceae bacterium
GACGTCTGCGATGACCACTTTGGCGCCGTCCCTCGCCAGCTTGGAGACGATGGCGAGGCCCACGCCGCTTGCGCCGCCGGTGACGACGGCGACCTTGCCCTTGAAGTCACGCATTCACAGAGACCCTTCGGATGCGAGCGATATCTCGACGCCCTCTTGTGGGTCGTCGTAGCGCTGAACGAGAAAAGGTTGCAGCCATTCGCCAGGCACCGAACGCAGAACTTTCCCACCGGTGCGAGACGCACCCTCGGCGAACTCCATGCGAATGAGTCGCTTGACCGGCACATCGACCAACGGATCACGCGCGGACTCGCGGAGGATGATCTGCCCGTCCTCGACTTGCTTGACCGAGGTGTAGTCGCGCTCCCACGTGAGCATCGTCAGCAGGACCTCGCCGTCGAACCCGCCGTTGTCGTTGGCCTCCGGGACCGCGGCGGGGAGGGCCTTGTAGCAGTAGAAGTATTCGTTGAATTGTTTGGGGGAGTCTGCGGCTTCGCCGATCTTTCCGTCGAGTTCGAGAAAGGTGACCCCATGCCGCGTAACCTTCGCGTTCACGTGGTCGCCGTCGAGCGAGAAGGCGGTCTGAGCAATCTTTTTCGGCTCGCCGTATTTCTCCCGACCGCCGATCACCACGAACTCACCCTCCATCGGCATGGCCAGAACATAGTAGCCGGGACGGCCCTCGTAGGAGCACGCCACACCGACGGTCGCCGCACCGATCTCCACGGTTCGCTCCTCGGAGAAGTGCATCGCCACGTTCGCGAACTGCACGAAGATCTCAGGGGCGTCCGCCGGTTCGAGGGGCCGCGGCAACAGGGCTTTCGCGATTTCCGGTTCGGTTTCGTAGAGCGCCCGAATCGACTGCACCGAATGGCGAATCTTCGAGCCACCCGTCGCGGAGACATTGCTCGATCCGTCTTTCACATATCGCAGCCGCGCCATCTCTTGCTACTCCTCACTCGATTGGTCGACGAAGAGGCTCTTCTCGGGCCCGACTCGGTTGGCGATTTCGGTCAGTGCCGCCTCGTCGAGGTCGTAACAGGCGATCGCGTTGGCGCCGAGCATCCTGGTCAGCTCTTGCTCGGGAATGCCAGTCATGTACTGCAGCATCTTTTCGCGTGTGTGGGGCCAGCAACCTTCGGGATGCGGGAAATCTGTTCCCCACATGATGTTGTCCATCCCGATTTCGTGACGAACCGCCGTGCTTCCCTCGTCGAACAGCGCGGACGCGCTGAGCCAGCAGTTGCGATCAAAGTACTCACTCGGCTTTAGCGTGAGGTTCGAGCGAAAATCGCCCAGCTTTCCGCTGGTGTGTTTCACCGAGGCGCGGACGTCCATCATCTCGAGCATCGAAGGCACCCAGAACTCGCTCACCTCCGTCAGGCAGTATTTGAGCTTCGGAAACGCTTCGAACACGCCGCCGAAGATCAGGTGCCAAAGCGGACGTGCGGCCCACCACGCGAACTCGACCAGAAAGACCCCCATGGCTCCGGGAAGCTCGAAGTTGAAATCCGGTGATGGTCCGGAATGGTTGTGAACGACCATTCCACGCTCTTCGCAGGCCTTCCAGACTGGGTAGTACTTCGGATGATTGTACGGGTCGTGGTCTCCCATGAGCGCGGGGATCAGGATCCCTTTGAGCCCGTTGTCGTGCGCCCACACGACCTCGTTCACGGCCTGATCGACGTCGTACAACATCGGCACCACGGCGAGCCCGATCCGGCGCGCCGGCGCCATTTGGCAGAACTCCGCTATCCAGCGATTGTGAGCGCGCGCGCCTGCCCATTGGAGCTCTGGTTCGACGCCCCAAGGCTTGAGGGCTAGTCCTGCGCCGAATGGCGGAGCGTTGTGCTCGGTGATGCCATCAGGAAACAGAACTTCTGCCGCGACACCGTCGTCGTCGATGACCTCGATGCGAAGGTCGGAATCCCAAGCGGCGGCAAGCTTGCTCTCGTTGCCGCTCCGCCACTTCTCGTTGTAGTCCTTGATCAGGAAATCTTTCTCGCGCGCGGCCCGCATGGCGATCTCTTCGGCTACGGCGCCATCGAAGCGGTCGCGATACTGCGGATCGACGTAGTCTCTGTACTTTTCCGGCAGAAGGCCCGCGTGACCATCGGTCGAGACGATCAGGTAGCGGTCTTGGGCGGGGGCGGACATGGCTCTCTAATCAGGGCGCGGTCGAGTCGGCGTAGAACGAAGTATACCACTTCCGGACCTCTGCGATTGGGCCGTCGCCATCGGCGAAAATGGGTTGATCACGCCAACGCTTGTTCTCCCAGATCGCCACGTCCTCGAAGTAACCGTTGCGTGCGGCGGCCACGTGGGCTTCCAAAACCGCCGGGGGCAAGGTCACGCCTTCCCCGGCTTTGAGGATCACGCCGAAGCGCAGAAGCAGTTTGTTCTCCTCGACGGGGATGTGAGCGTTGATCAACACCATGTCGTACGCCCACTGCAGGTGCGTGAACTGAACTGCGGGACCGTGATAAGTCGCGACTGATGCCACCGGGATCGGCTCGCCCTTGAGGTTGTGACCGCGGCCGATCGAACGCTGGGTCGCACGCGGACCATCGATGATGACCTTGAAGTCGTCGATCAGCGTTTTGTGAACTGGCATGAAATGCGCGAGGTCGGCGATGTTCTCGATCACTTCGCGCGGATGGGTCGCGATCTCGATGTGCGCTTGCTGCAGCGGTGTCCAGGCAGGGCTGCTCATCTCCTCGATGTGCGGAATCTCGTAATCGGGTTCAGAGCCCTCCGGGCCGAAGTACGCTAGGATCATCCCGCTGTGTTCCTGAACCTGATACGCTTTGACGGCCGCGCGCGGAGGTATACGCGAGGCGTATGGTACTTCAGTGCAGCGGCCGGATGCGCCAAAACGCCACGCGTGGAAGGGGCAGATGATGTCATTGCCCTCGACCCGTCCGCCGTAGCCGAGGTGCGCGCCCAGGTGAGGGCAGTGTGCATCGAGCAAGGTGGCGGTGCCGTCCTCGCCTCGAAAGAGAACGTAGTTTTTCCCAAAATAACGCAGTGGTTTCACACCGGCGGGCTCGAGGTCGGTGCTCCAACTGACGAGGTACCAGCCTTTGGCGAACTTCGTCGGTGCCGCGGCCTCGCGGACGAGCGTTTCCTGCATGCCCGAATGATAGGCGTGCTTCCGCCCAGCCTCCCATTGGGAATGACTATCTAACCATTCGCTCTGTTTATGGTTCAAATGCCGATACACGACGCACTGAGCCGCCTCATCATCGATTTTGACGAGGCTGACGAGCACCAGGGGGAGGTGCGGGCACATGGAGTGATGCGGTTTGGCTCCGCGCTGGAGGGGCCGCCAGGACGACTGCACGGCGGTCACCATGCGTTCGTGCGCACGCTCCCCATCGTCCAGCGGATCACCGCGCACGAGCATGCAAGGACGTTTCCTTGCTCGGTCGACGTTTCGATGCAGCAGGGGCTCCGGTTGGAAGAGGAGATCCCTTTCGAGGCGAGCTATCGGGCGGACGGTGAGTCGTGGCGGCTAAGCACGCGGTTCGAAGGGACCGATCGTCTCGTCGCCCATGCCCACTCGATCCCGGATGAACCTCTCATGGACCCGGCGGAGCTGTCGCGTTGGCGTGCGCTTTATGCGGAACGGAGTTCCGACGATGCCAGCTTCGACATGTTTGGTTTCACCGTCCACTTGGCGCCAAAGGTAGTCTGGCTCGAGTCGCGTGACCCGCTTCGGACGCTTCCCGAGAGCCAGCACGCTGCGCTCGTCGAGCCGGGCGGGATGTTGGGGCCATCGTTCATGAGCACTCAGCTCGATACGGTGGGGGCGACCGCGCGAGGGGCGGTCATGCGACATCCACATTTCACCACCCACATAGAGATTCAGTTTGCGATGGCTCAGATCTCGGCTGAGGAGCACCTGCTTTGCCTCGCCGATCGCACGCGGCTGGAGGAAGACGTGGCGTCGGGGATCTCGCCGGTAGAGATCAAGGGCCAACTCTATGGGACGGCGTGCGTGCCCGTTGCCCTGGTGGACGCGAAGTTCGAGCGCGTGTTCGCTAAGGGGAAGGTCACGGTGCACCCGGTCGACCCGGCCAAATTCGAAGCACTGCAGCGCATGCGCCAGCTCCGAAAAGACCCGTGATCGGGCTAGACGGCAGTCCAACCACCGTCGACGACGATGGTTTGGCCTGTCACGTAGCTAGACGCATCGGACGCGAGGAAGA
Source organism: uncultured Sandaracinaceae bacterium (assembly GCA_964476875.1). Lineage (GTDB taxonomy): Bacteria > Myxococcota_A > Polyangia > Polyangiales > Houyiibacteriaceae > SG8-38. Next base: position 4,212 of record CAYZDM010000016.1, read on the forward strand.
TCACCGCTCCGGCAAGCTCCTCGACTTCGCCAGGGCGGCCTGCGGGTGTCTTCTTTCGGAGCCAAGACATCGAGCGTTCGTCCGAGAACATTGCCTCGGTCATCTCTGACCGGAAGAAGCCCGGCGCGATTCCGTTGACGCGCACTCCCCGACGCGCCCATTGTGCTCCGAGCTCGCGGGTGAGGTTCACGACGGCCCCCTTGGAGGCGACGTAGCCGGCCTGTGGAATCGAACCTGAACCTACGAAGCCGAAGATCGACGCCACGTTGATGATGGATCCCGCGCCCGCGTCGAGCATGACTCGGCCGAACCGTTGTGCGCAGTAGAACGAGCCGTTCAGGTTGACGTCCAGCACCCGAAGGAATGCGTCGTCGCTCTCCTCTTCGGCGGGAACGACCTCGGTGATGCCCGCGTTGTTGACGAGCACGTCGACTTTTCCGAAGCGCTCGAGGCATGCGTCCCTGAGTGCGTCGACTTGGGACGCATCGGTTACGTCGCAGGCCACAGGAAGGACCTCCACCCCGGACTCACTCAGCTCTGACGCCAGCGACTCGAGGCGATCTACTCTGCGCGCAGCCAGAACCAAGTTCGCCCCCGCCGTGCTCAGCGCCCGCGCAAATCCGACGCCAAGGCCGGACGAAGCGCCCGTCACGACTGCAACGCGCCCACTCAACCCAAAAAGCTCTGACACTCCACTCATTCGCCCTCGTCCTCTCGCCGCTAGACGGGGACTCTAGCAAGAAAGGCGAATCGCGGGGATCCGAGGGACGGGTGAGCGTGGATTTCTTTATTCTTGACCTATCGGTCTAGAATGCTACATTGGACGGTATGGCGCGCGCCAAAGAGTTTGATCGAGAGGTAGTTCTCGAAAGGGCGATGAACTTCTTCTGGTCGCGGGGCTACGAAGCCGCCTCGATGCGTGAGCTCCTCGATGCAATGGAGATCGGACGGCAAAGCGCCTACGACACCTTCGGCGACAAGCACAGTCTCTTCCTAGCGAGCCTCGAGCACTACTACCAAATCGGGGTCGGATCGATCATCGCCGAGCTGGGATCTGCCGACGGGGGCCTTTCGGCGATCGAGCACTACTTCGACGACATGGCTCGACGGATGACCACGAAGCCATACCGATCTTGTCTGCTGATCAACTCGGCGGTCGAGCTTGCCCCGCATGATCCGGAGGTCGCGACCATCGTGAACCGGTTCGTCAAGCGGCTCCGAAAGGGGTTTGCGGCTGCGTTGAAGGTGGCCGTCAAAAAGGGCGAGGCAAAGGTCGACGACATCGATGCGGTCGCTTGGCATCTCACCAATAGCTCGATGGGTCTGGGACCGATGAGCAGGGCGCGGGTTCCGTATAAGGACTTGAAGCTCGTGTCCGAACAGATTCTGAAGAACATCCGAGCCTAGGCTCTTTTTTTGTAACATTCTGGACCGAACGGTCCATAAAGGCACATCATGACATCATCCAACTCAACTAATCAGTTCGCAGACAAGACCGCCCTCGTGACGGGGGCCAACTCCGGTTTGGGTTTCGAGGCCGCCGCGCAGCTCGCTGAAGCCGGCTATGGTCGGGTCATCCTAGCCTGTCGTACCCTCGAGAAAGCCCGGACCGCGAAACACAAACTAGCGGAGCGGGTAGGGTCGGACCCTTTCGAGACGCTGGAAGTCGACGTTTCCAGCGTGAAGTCGTCGTCGGCGGCGGGCGCCGAGCTCGTGAAGCGTGGGGCTGCGGTCGATACGCTGCTTCTGAACGCGGGGATGATCTCCGGTGGGGTCATGACTAAGAGCGACGACGGCCTGGAGGTGGCGTTTGCCTCCTCGATCGTTGGCCATCACGTGATGACGCTTCGCCTCCTCGACGGAGGGCTGCTGCCCGCCCGTGCCCGGGTCGTGATTGCGGGGTCGGAGTCCGCGAACAACGACCTTCCCGCGATGATGGACATGAAGCTCTACGACTTCGCGACCGAGACCCCCGAGGAGTTCGGTGACAACCTGTACGATGCGATGGTGAGCTTTGCGAAGGGCGACAGGCCGGATAAATTCAACGAGACGCGTTACTACGCAACCACCAAGGCCTTCACGTCGTGGTGGGCGGCGGCGATGGCTCGGCGGTTCGGTGACCGTATCGACGTGTTCACCGTTTCGCCGGGGGCCAACCTCAGCACGAATGCCGCGCGTCACGCCAAGGGCTTCAAGAAGTTTCTATTCACGAAGGTGATGCCGCTTCTTGGGCCACTGATGGGCATGGGGCAGCCGATCTCGGTTGGCGCCAAGCGATACCTCGATGTTCTGCACGGCGCTGAAGGCGAGTACGTCAACGGCAAGACCTACACCTCCGCGGCACAGAAGTTCGTCGGCCCCCTAGTCGAGATGAAGCACCCGCACCTGCTAGACATCGAACGGCAAGATACCGCCTGGAACGTCCTCGCCGATCTCACGGGCGCAGGGCGCACGCAACAATCCATCGCCGCCGAATAAACCACCCGTTCGCCAAGAAATTAGCCCTTCGAAAAAGGGGACTTTCCCCTTTTCGGTGGGGTTAATTTTTAGGGGGGAGGGAGAGGAGGGTGGCTGTTTGGGCGGGGGTGGCTGGGGGGCGGCCTACCTTGTTGGCGAGGGTGGCGGCTTCTTGGATTAGGGTTTCGTTGGTGGGGTGGCGGGGGCCTGAGTGTTCTTCGAGACCAACGTGGAGGTGGCCTCCTCGTTCTAGGGCGAGGCGGGCGACCGGGGTTTCGAGGAGGTCGCCGCCCCAGACGGAGACCGACCAGGGAAGGTCTGTGCCTTCGAGCATGTCGAGATAGGCGAGCAGCGAGTTCTTGGTGGGAGGTAGTCCGAAGCTGACGCCCGGGCCCTTACCGAACATGCCGTAGGGACCACCGAAGTAGAACTTCACCATGGCGCCCTGCGGCAGGCGCCCCGCGCGGTAGTAGGCGAGCGCGGTCCGTAAGAAACCGGGTTCGTAGATCGCGAGACTAGGCCCGAGCTGGTGTCGCTCGCAGAACTCGAAGCTGATTCGGATGTCTTGGTAGCTGTTGTGGTAGACGACTCCGATCGGAAGGCCGTCGTCCCCGGGTCGACCCAGGTTCGTCGAGCCGGGATCAACGACACCGATTCGCAGCGGAACCTCGCCCGAGATGATCTTGATGTGCGCGAGGACCTCATGCACGTCGCTCCCGCCACTCAGCGTCGGGTACCACAGTGTGTCCGGCCTCTCTCGCAGGATTACCCGCCAAGCTTTGAGGTAGTCATTGGCTGCTTCCGTCCCCGTGAGCTGGTAGTCCGAGTTGTGTGCGTGGATGATCGACGCGCCTGCGTCCAAGCACCGGTAGGTGTCCTCGATGATCTCCGTCGGCGTGAGAGGCACATTGGGATTGCGCCGCTTGGAGCTGGCCCCGTTGATGGCGGCCTCGATGATGACCGGAGTCTCGATGCTCACGGCAGCGCTCCCATCAACGCCTTGGTCTCGAGGAACTCCTCGAAGCCCTCGACTCCCCATTCGCGGCCGTTGCCTGATCTTTTGTAGCCGCCAAACGGAGCGTTGATGTCGGCGCTGGCCCCGTTGATGTGAACCTGGCCGGTGCGCAACTGTGAAGCCACTGCGACCGCATGTTTCACATCGCCCGAATATACACACCCTGACAGCCCATATTGTGTGTCATTGGCGATCGCGATCGCTTCGTCTTCGGTTTGGTAGGGAAGGATGGCAAGCACCGGTCCGAAGATCTCCTGACGCGCGATGGTCATGTCGTTGCGTACGTGGCCAAACACCGTCGGCTTCACGTAGTAACCGACGCCCAAGCCCGCCGGTCTTCCCGTCCCCCCGCAAACCAACTCGGCGCCCTCATCGATACCTCGTTGAATCAACGCCTGCACCTTTTCGAACTGCGACCGGTTGGCGACTGGTCCCATCGCGGTATTCGGGTTGGCTGGAGCGCCGGGTTCGAGGCTGCTCGCGATGCGCTTCGCGATCTCGAGCGCCTCCGCGTGCTGACTCTCGTGGACTAGCATCCGACTCGGCGCGTTGCAGGATTGGCCGCTGTTCGAGAAGCACTTCCGAACACCGTGGGCGACCGCCTCCTCGAGATCCGCATCGATCAGCACGATGTTGGCGGACTTGCCGCCGAGTTCCTGAGTCACGCGCTTGACCGACTCGGCAGCCGCCTTGGCGACCAGTACGCCGGCGCGGGTGGACCCGGTGAAGGATACCAAGTCGATGTCGGGGTGCTCAGAGATCGCGCTACCGACGCCCGGTCCGTCGCCGTTCACGAGGTTGAACACCCCTGCCGGAACCCGAGCGGCATCCATGATCTCCGCGAGGATGATAGCGCTGAGCGGCGTCGCCTCGCTCGGCTTGAGCACGACCGTACAGCCCGCCGCCAACGCGGGCGCCACCTTGCATGCGATCTGATTCATCGGCCAGTTCCACGGCGTGATGAATCCGCAGACCCCGATCGGATCCTTGATGATCAGTGTGTTGCCGCGCTGCCGTTGGAACTCGTATTCGTCGAGGACTTCCAGCGTCGTTTTGAACTGTGTCAGACCCATCGGCGCTTGCGCATCGGTCGCGAGGGTGATCGGCGCACCCATCTCCAACGAGATCGTTTGTGCCAGGTCGCCCATACGTTGCTCATACGCGGCGATCACTCGTCGCACTAAATCGATGCGTTCTGCCTTCGACGTCCGGGCATAACTCGAAAAGGATCGCCGTGCCGCCGACACCGCCAAGTCGACGTCCGCGGCGTTGCCGAGGCTGACCCGGGCGAACACCTCTTCCGTAGCCGGGTTGATGACGTCGACCGTCCTAGACCCGATTGGATCGACCCACGCCCCATCGATGTAGAACTTGAAGCCCTCACGCATCGATGCCTCCGCGGTAGCGTTCGCGTAGCCGGCGCTTGTATAGCTTGCCGTTGTCGCCGCGTGGAAGCTTATCGACGACGTCGATGCTTTTCGGACACTTGAAGCGCGCGAGGCGGGTACGGCACAACTCGACCAGCTCACGTTCCAACGTGGCGGGCGGCACGTCGTCGACGCGCTCGACTACCCCCTTGACCTCCTCGCCCCACTCCAAGTTAGGCACTCCGACCACCGCCGCATCCCGGACACTCGGATGCTGCAGCAGCACCGCCTCGACTTCGGCGGGGTAGATGTTGACGCCGCCTCGGACGATCAGATCGGCACTCCGATCCGTGAGGAACAGAAACCCGTCGTCGTCCAGGTACCCAACGTCACCCACGGTGAAGTACGCCCCGCGATGGGCGGCGGCGGTTTTGTCGGGGTCGTTGAAGTATTCGAAGTCCGAATCGGGAAGCACCTGCAGATAGATAGTGCCCGGTTGGTTGGGCACGCAAGGGCGGACTTCGTCGTCCAGGATCTGCACGTGATCGTCGGTGATTGGTTTGCCGACGGTTCCCGGCTTCTCGAGCCACTGCTCCGGGCTCACCGACGCGCCCCCGCCCTCGGTCGCGGCATAGTACTCCCACAGGATGGGCCCGAACCATTCGAGCATTCCCTTCTTGGTGCCGACCGTGCAGGGTGCCGCGCCATGCGCGATGTACTGCATCGACGAGATATCGGCGCACCGCCGAACCTCTTCAGGCAGGCGCAACAGCCGATGGAACATGGTCGGCACCATGTGCGTGTGGGTGATACGGTGCTTCTCGATCAGCCGCAGAGCCTCGGCGGCGTCCCACCTGTCAATTAGCACCGTGCCGACTCCCTGAGAGATCGGCACCGCCATCGAGTACACCAAGGGTCCCCCGTGATGCATAGGTCCGGTGCATAGATTGAGCTGCCCCTTGCCCGGGCCGTACTCAGGCGCGGAAGTCAGCCCGGTCAGTCCGGTCGAGTAGTTGAGTGGCCGCACGACACCTTTGGGCCTGCCTGTGGTTCCCGACGTGTAGAGCATCCTGAATCCTTCGCTGGGATCCGAGATATCGCTGCCGTCCTGCTCGGCGATGGCGTCGTTGTAGTGTTCGAATCCGGCGATGGCTCCACCGATTGCAAGGCGGACGACCGCGCTCGGGGACAGCGCCGCCGCCTGCTCCATCATGTCCGCGAAACGCGCATCACCAAATAACGCCTTCGCCTGGCAGTCACCGACGATATAGGCCACCTCGTCGGCCGTCAGATGCCAGTTGACCGGCGTGTACCTGAGGCCAGCCCGCAGGCACGCGTGTACGACCTCGGCAAACTCGGGACGATTGCTACAGACGATCGCGACCGCGTCACCGTGCCGAAGCCCACGGGCTCGGAGCGCCCGCGTCAGACGATTGCTATTCGCGTTGAGCTTTCCGAATGTGCGGTTCCCAGCGCTCGACTGAACGGCGATCACGTCAGGTTGGACCCGCGCCCAATGCGCGAGCCGCATGCCCGCCTCGGCCATCACGCGTGTCCGCCGCGCAAGACTCGACCTGGCAGGTCGCCTCGCGCGTCGATCTGGTCATCGCCACTGCGTCGCAGCACGGCACCGTTGACGACCACTGCTTCGATTCCGATTGCGTCCGATACCAACCGGTCTGCCCCGCCTGGGAAATCCTGAACGCGGCGAAGAGGTGCCGCGCCAACTGTCTCCGGGTCGAATACCACGACGTCAGCCGGGCGCCCCTCGGCCAGCAGCCCGCGATCGGTGATGCCCACCAGCTCAGCCGAACGCTGCGTCAAGGTGTGAACAGCGCCCTCCAGGCTCATCGCCCCCTTGTCCCGGACCCAGTGGCTCAGCAGATGAGTCGAGTAGCACGCGTCGCAGAGCTGACTCGCATGCGCGCCCGCGTCCGAGAGTGTCACGATCGTGTTGGGATCCGTGATGAGCTCTTCTACTTCGGCTTCGTCGTGATTGAGGAACGCCAGGCGAAACCGCGCGGCTAGATCGGTTTCGAGCGACATGTCGAGAACCAGGTCGACCGGGTCGACCCCACGCGCCTCGGCGACGGCGATGAGCGACTGCCCTTCAAGCGAAGGATCGGGTGGGTAGTACGAGATCACAGTTCGGTTGGCCCATCCGGCGTTGGCATTCTTCGCACCCACGAGCGATTCTACTTTGAACTTCGAGCGAAAGCCGGGGTCGGTGTATAGCCGCATCCGACCATGGCGATCGGTCGTCATCGTCTCCCGAAACAGCGGCCACATCTCGAACGGGTAGGGCTCGTCGAAGTGGAAGTCGAACATGATCGGCCGGCACGCGACCTGAGGCATGATCGTCAGGCCTGCCTCCTGCTGCTCCGCGGCCCGGTCGAGGTAACGTCGGTGGTTGCCCTTTCCGGTCATTCCGGCCAGCAATGCCGTCCATGTGATCGGCACGTTGTGGCGGGTGGCGAGATCGGTGAACTCGTCGTTGAACAAGGTTCTGCCCATCGCGGCCTGCATGATGCCTCGGCCGGATTCGGCCATGGCGCCTACCAACGCGTCGATCTCCGAGAACGCAGCGAGGCGGCTTGGTACCGGCTTTCCGCCGGCTCCGTGGTGCGTGGCCGCTTGCGACGTGGCGAACCCAATCGCCCCTGCGCCCATGGCCTCACGCACCAAGCCTTGCATGACTTCGACCTCCTGAGCGGTCGCTTCACGTTCAGTGGCATCCTCACCCATGACGAAGAGTCGGATCGGCGTGTGTCCCACGTAGGCGGCGACGTTGATGGCAGTGCCGAGCCCCTCCACCGCGTCGAGGTATTCGGGAAAGGTGATGAACGGCCAGTCGGACCCGAGTCCGGCGCTCAACGCGTCGTAGGCCATGCCTTCGACCTTCTCCAGCGTGCGCATGACGATTTCGCGATGTTCGACCCGCGTCGGCGCTACACCGAAACCGCAGTTTCCGAGCACCGCTGTGGTTACCCCGTGCCATGGCGAGATGCTGAGCATCCGGTCCCACAGAACCTGCGCGTCGTAGTGGGTGTGAATGTCCACGAAACCCGGTGAAACGATGCATCCGTCTGCGTCGACCGTCTGCGCCGCTGCGCCAGGTGCCTCGCCAAGGGCCACCACGTGTCCGTTCTTGATGCCGACGTCGCCGCGATAGCGCTCAGCCCCGGTGCCATCGACGATCGAGCCACCCGCGATTTTCAGATCGTAGTCCATGCGCTCCCGCCGCGTCAGGTCAACGCTGCTGGTTGTTCGGGTGCGTCGAGGTTGAACAGTTCGACGCAGTTGTCACGGAGAATGCGCCGACGTTCGTGCGGTGTGAGTTGCGCGGCGTGCTCCGTCAGTAGCTCCTGCGACAAAGGCCATGTCGAATCGGAGTGAGGGAAGTCGTTGGCCCACATGATGCGCTCGACGTTGAGGTGGTCCTTGACGTGGAAGGCCGTCCAGTCGTCCTGGAAGGTGAGCCAGATGTTCTCGAAGAAGTACTCCGATGGAAGCTTCTTGAGCTCCTGCGCCTTGTTCCAGAAGCGATGGCGCTTGTAGATGTGGTCCATTCGGTAGGCGTAGTGCGGCGCCCACCCCGCGTCGGACTCGACGCAGACGACCTTCAGGTCCGGGTGACGGTCGAAGACGCCTGCGAAGATCAGCATGCCCAAGATGTCTTGGCAGCTGCGCACGACGTTCAGCAGTGCGTTGATCTTCGGTCCGCGGTGACCACCGTAGGCGCGGTTTGTGAGGATGTGGAAGCAGAGCGGAAGCTCCATGTCCACCGCGGCCGCCCAGAGGCGGTCGTAAGATGGGTCGTCGTAGTCGGCTTCGCCCGGCTGACCCGACATCATGACGCCCTTGAAGCCCATGCTCTTGATGTCCGCCAGCTCATCGGCGGCGTCCTTCGCGTTCTTGACGGCTGCCTGACCCGCGCCGAACAGTCGGCTTGGGGCGTGGCTGCAATACTCTTGGAGCCAGCGATTGTATGCCGTCATGCACGCGCGCCGATAGTCGAGGTCTTCGTGGCCGCATAGCTGCATGCCGACGGTCGCGAAAAGCAACTCCGCCGCTACTCCGTCGCGCGCCTGATCGTTCAGTCGGTGGGTTGGGTCCCAGCCGGAACGATGCCAGTCTTCGAAGTCGCGGCCGTTGAACGTCATCTGACTGGACTCTTCGCCGGCCGCTGCCACGAGCCCCATCGGGACGGTCATATTGTCCTGTCCCGGGATCACATACAGGTCGCCGCGCTTCTCGTCGCGGCGGATGTAGGGCGCTCTGTCGCGGTACGCCGGGTCGATGAAGCGCTGATAGCAGTCCGGCGGTTCGGTCACGTGCGAGTCGGCGGAGACGAAGCCGTAGTCGAATTGCGTTTGCATGATTCCTTGGTGCGCTCGCAGTGCCTGGCGCGGCGCGGCTTGGCAGCGAGGTTACTATGAGGGCCCCACGTCGGGTCCGGTTATTGGGATTGGCTATCCAAGTATTCGCGTGGGTTATGGTTTGAGGGTTGTGCCGGGAGATTAGATCGTTTTGGCGTCCCGTGCGTCACACCAGCATGACGACAGACTCGAAACTTCATCTTCGTATTGCGAGCCCCTGCAAGGCGCCCTGGGACAACATGGACGGCGACGACCGGGTCCGGTTTTGTCGGGAGTGCAATCGAAACGTCTACAACCTGACGGCCATGACCGCGGTTGAAGCCAGGCAGGTCGTCGCGGAGCGGGAAGGGCGACTCTGCGTCCGGTTCTATCAACGACGAGATGGCACCGTGCTCACTTCGGATTGTCCAGTTGGTGGCAAGCGAGCATTCTTCGTGGCAGGCGCGCGAGCGGCGGCAGCGGTTGCAAGCGTCGCCGCTGGGGTCACCGCGCTTTCCGCGTGCAATCCGGCCGACGAGCAAACACCGGTTCGAATGGGGGAGGCGTTCATGGGCAGCCCGCCCCTTGATGGAGAATGGGACGCCGGAACCGATGCTCCCGATCGGGGCGCACACCCCGAGGAATTCATGATGGGATCCGTCGCACTCCCGCCCGATCAACCGTTGATGGGGAAGATCGCGCTACCGGACGAATCCGAGTCGCCATAGTTGTGGTAGCGTCGACCCGTGCACCTCGAAGGCTCATGTCATTGTGGTCAGGTTCGCTTCTCGCTCGAGAGCGAGCAACCCTGGCCCTACCAGCGTTGCCATTGCTCGATTTGTCGCAAGACGGGCAGCGGCGGGTTCATGATCAACATCGGCGGTGACATGCGCACGATGAAGATCGAGGGCGAAGAGAACCTCGAGCGCTACCAGGCAATGGTCGAGCGAAAAGGCGAGGTCGTGCAGAGCAAGCATCGCCGCTTTTTCTGCAAGCGGTGCGGGTGTCATCTCTACGCGTGGCATGAGAACTGGCCCGACCTCGTCCATCCAGTCGCCAGCGCGATCGACACTCCGCTTCCC
>CAYZDM010000017.1:0-14372 GCA_964476875.1 uncultured Sandaracinaceae bacterium
CTTCTCGCCGCGTCGACCGCATCCTTCAGCGAACCGGCATACGAACCGAGAGAGTCCGCGATCGGATGGCAACGGTCTTCCGCACGATCATCATAGAAGCCGTAGACCTCCAGACCGAGCGAGGGGTTCTCTTGGATCTGGAGAGCGAGCTGTTCACCGAGTTCGGTCATTCCGATGATGGCTGCGCCACGGGTGTTGTACCCGTGGGCTCTCATTTCGCGCAGACCGAGTGTCGTCGCCGTGCGCCACACACAGATGAAGAAAGGAGCCAGGACGAACCACGACGAGATGGTGACCCGGGAATATGCTTCCGACTGCTTGGCGATGAAGAGTAGAAACAAGAGGACCGGCACGACACCGACGAACCAGCCGGCCCATACTCGAACGAGGAGCGGTTTGAGGCGTACGCCGCGTTGGCCTTGGTAAAGCCTAAGCGATTGCCCTATCAGCATGAAGACGACCGCGGCAGTCGTGGCCGCAATCCACAATTTCTGATCCCAGTCGTCTCCGCGAGCGTAGGTTGGCACCCACAGCGCCCCATATATCAGCGCCAAATCAATGAGACGCATCAGGGGGGCGAATTCGGCGTCTGCGCTGCCGCCCCATTCGGTGGGTTTCTTGCTCGTCATCGGGCGTTCAGGAACAGTATAGGCATAGCCGCGCCGAGTCTCATTTCAACCTTGCGGTCGCCACTTGAACACACTAACCATCAATATGCGCCGCTGCACGGCATTCTTGGTCGCGATCACGCTCGTAGTGGGGTGCCGGCGCAACCACCACGTCCAGGCGCCAACCGTTCCTACGGACGACCCCGCCTTTGCGGCGCCGGAACGCGTCGTCCTGCCCGGTCTCGAATCCGATCCCCCGGCACCGCTCACGTTGCTTCCTGGCGATGTAGTCCAGCTCACAACCGTTTCGGCGAAAACCCAGGTCCTCGATGGCTTGATCGTGGATGCGGTGGGCCATCTTCACGTTCCTTTGGCCGGCGACATCCAAGTGGGAGGCAAGACCCTCACCATGTCCGAGAAGGCGGTGGAAAAGGGGCTCCGGCAGTACGACCGTTTCGTACGAGCCAATCTCGTCATCACCACGCTTGACGGTCACAAGGCCGCTGTCATCGGGGCGGTCACGACGCCCGGGCGGTTCGAGGCCGGCCCAGGGATGCGTTTGGCCGGCCTGTATGCCTCGGCTGGCGGCGTCCGTGTAGCTCGATCCGAAGGCATCCCATCGGCGTTGGGCAATTTGGAGCTAGCCCGCCTCGTCCGCGACGGTGAGACGGTCCCGGTCAGCTTGCCGCTGGCCATGCGGGGCGACCCTCACCACAATATTCGCGTCCGGCCTGGCGATCAGCTCTTCGTGCCGCCGATCACCGATGACGCGATCATGGTGTTGGGGGAAGTGAGGCGTCCGCAGCCGTTGGGATACCGGACCGGCATTCGCTTGACCGAGGTTCTGGCCCGCGCTGGCGGGATCGTCAGCGAGCGTGGCGACCGCAAAGACATACGAATCGTCCGAGGGTCTCTACGCGAACCAATGATTTATACGACCAATCTGAAAGCCCTGATGGCCGGCAAGGCGACCGATGTCGAGCTGGCTCCAGGCGACATCGTGTACGTGACCAAAGCTTGGTACGCCAGCGCATCAGACGTGCTCGCTGCGCTTTCTCCGATCCTCTCGCTTGCGAATTCCGTGGCGATCCTCAGTATCGCCAATTCCGCCGCCGGCAGGTAGATGCACCAGCCGATCTTCCAACGCTTGCTCGGCCCCCACGTAGAGACCGAGGAAGCCGATCCGCATTCGGTTAGCGGCGGGCTCATGAAGGCTGAGGAGGAGGCGATCGAGGGCGCCGCACAGACGCGGGTCGAGCAGTTCACCGCCGGCCGAGTGTGCAGCCGGATCGCGCTGGGCAGACTGGGCGTGGCGACGACCACACCGATTCTCCGCGGCGAAGACCGAGCGCCGATTTGGCCGCGAGGATTCGTCGGCACGATTTCTCACACGGACACTTGGTGTGCGGCTGCAGTGGCGCGCACCGACGACGTTCGGGCGCTCGGGATCGATCTCGAATCGGCCACCCCGCTGAAAGAATCGCTATGGCGACGGGTTTGCACACCAAAGGAACGTGACTGGCTGCACGATCTTCCCGAGCCAGGGATCACCGGAAAAATCATCTTCAGCGCAAAGGAAGCGGTATACAAATGCCAGTATCTGCTGACGAGCCAGTTTCTCGGGTTCCACGCCGTCGAGGTGGAACTAGAGGACGGTTCGTTTAGTGCGACCTTTCAACAGGAGGCCGGCGAGTTCCGTCCGGGAGACGTGGTGTCTGGCAGCTACCTGGTTGAGCAAGGGCTCGTCGCTACGGCGTGCGAACACGCTCGATGACGAACGAAGATCTGACGGTCGTGATCGACGTTCCGCGCGGCAGTTTCCTCAAGCGTCATGACAACGGCCAACTGGACTTCTTCTCGCCCGTCCCTTGCCCATTCAACTACGGCCACGTGCCGGGCACATTGGCAGACGACGGTGACGCCCTCGATGCCGTCGTCCTCGGCCCGAGACGAGCGCTTGGAAGCACCGCCACCGTCATCGCACGGGCGAGGGTCGACTTCATGGATGCGGGCCGCCACGACCCCAAGTGGGTCTGCGCCGATGCGCCGCTCAGGGGCTTCGAGCGTCTACAGATAGCGAGCTTCTTTCGCTGCTACGCCGTGGCCAAGGGCTTGATCAACCGCGTTCGCGGCAAACGTGGGCCGACCCGCTACCTCGGCTGGCTCTAGCCTCGGTCCTCGTGCACAATCGCTCACTCCCTTGGGCGAGTCGATCGACATACGAATCCTGTCGTCGTTGGGCTCGGTGGACGCAGACGCCTGGGACCAACTGGTCGGCGATGACGACCCGTTCGTGGAGCATTCATTCCTGTCGTTGCTCGAACGCAGCGAGTCAGTGGGACGCGGCTCGGGCTGGGAGCCACTACACGTCACTGCTTGGCGCGACGGCCGACTGATTGGCGCGTTGCCGCTCTACCTGAAGACACACAGCTACGGCGAGTACATTTTCGATTGGGGTTGGGCCGATGCAGCGTCCCGGCTCGGGATTGATTACTACCCGAAGCTCGTCGCCATGGTGCCGGTGACGCCGGTGACGGGTCGAAGATTTCTATTCGCTCCGGGAGAGGATCCCGTCGAGATCGTGCGTAGACTGATCGATGGTTGCCTCGAACTCGCGGACTCGACGAAAGCATCCTCAGTTCATCTACTCTTTCTCACCCCCGACGAGCAAGCGTGGGTCGAACGTGACGGTCGCTTGATGCCGCGGCTCTCGTTTCAGTTTCATTGGCAGAACGCGGGGTACGAAACCTTCGAGGATTTCGTGGGAGATTTCCGGTCCTCCATGAGGAAGAAGCTGCGCAAAGAACGCCGGATTGCTTCAGAGACAGGCCTGTGCATCGAGGCGCTGCGTGGGGATGAATTGACCCCCGCCAACTGGCGCGAGCTCGAACGTCTCTATCGAGCCACATGCGGACGAAAGGGTTCGTACCCGTACTTGACGCCAGAGTTCTTCGAGCTCGCCCCCTCGACCCTTGGTCGCTCCCCCCTCGTTTTCGCGGCCAGAGATGAGGGCCGCATCGTCGCGGCGTCGGTCAACTTCGCCAAAGGCGGACATCTCTACGGGCGCTACTGGGGGGCGGCACAACGGCACGACATGCTCCATTTCGAGCTCTGTTACTATCGCCTAATCGAGCATGCCATCGACCATCGGATGCGGCGTTTTGAAGCCGGCGCTCAAGGCACGCACAAACTACGACGCGGTCTGATGCCCGTCCCAATCCACAGCGCGCATTGGATTTGCAATCCCGTCCTTGCGCAGGCGGTGGCGGACTTTCTCCCGCGCGAAGCCTTTTCGGTGCAGCAGCAGATTCGAGACCTCAGTCATCATGGGCCCTTCAAGCGCTCCGCCGAGAATGAGGTCGCGCCGACCCGGGCACCCGAATGACCTTGCTTTTCGTCTTCGTCGGAATAGCGCTCAGCGTGTCGTTCCTGTGTTCGATTCTCGAGGCGGCGCTCCTCAGTGTCACGCCCGCTTACCTCGCGAAGCTGGAGCAGGACCGGCCGAAAGTCGGCGCTCGAGTCCGCACCCTCAAACAAAAAATCGATCGGCCACTCGCTGCGATATTGAGCCTCAATACCATCGCCCATACCGTCGGAGCGACTGGTGCCGGTGCTGAAGCCCAGCGGCTGTGGGGCTCCGAGGTGCTCGCGATCGCGTCCGCGGTTCTGACCCTACTGATCCTCTTCGTGTCTGAGATCATTCCCAAGACGCTGGGAGCTATGTATTGGCGTCGACTGACGGGCTTCATGGCGGCCGTGCTGCCGCCGTTGATCCTGCTCATGCTCCCCCTGGTCTGGCTTTCGGAGGTCATCACGAGCGTTCCGCGCCGCCGGAGGGTGACTGAAAAGATTTCTCGGGAGGAATTTGCGGCGTTGGCACGCGTCGGCGAGGAGCAAGGCGTGTTCGACGCGTCCGAGATGAGGATTCTTCGCAACCTGTTTCTGTTCGGCTCGCTGCGTACGAAGGACATCATGACGCCGCGTACGGTGATGTTCTCGCTCAAAGGGAGCACCACCGTGAGGGATGCGATCGCCGAGCGCGGCTCCATGATCTTCTCTCGAATTCCAATCTGGAAGGAAACTCCGGAACAAGTGACTGGATACATTCTGAAAGACCAATTGTTGCTACGCGCCGCGCGGGACGAGCTCGACGTATCGGTCGACACCTTCGCGCGGGAGGCGCTCATGGTGCCCGATACGGTCCCACTTCCGGCTCTGTTCGAGAAGCTCCTCGACAATCGAGAACACATTGCCGTGGTCGTCGACGAGTACGGCGGCATCGATGGCGTCGTCACGATGGAGGATGTTCTCGAAACCCTCATCGGCCTGGAGATCGTCGACGAGATGGACTCCG
This sequence comes from uncultured Sandaracinaceae bacterium, assembly GCA_964476875.1. Classification (GTDB taxonomy): domain Bacteria; phylum Myxococcota_A; class Polyangia; order Polyangiales; family Houyiibacteriaceae; genus SG8-38. Next base: position 4,963 of record CAYZDM010000017.1, read on the forward strand.
TCAAAGACATGCGCGCCATGGCCCGCGCCAAGTGGGAAGCGCGCGCCAAGCATATCGAGAACGAGCCCGCCGAAGGATCGAGGCCTTCGGGTCACGTCGAGCGCTCATGAGAAGCTCGCCTGCGGAAGGCGCGCTCCCCGCGTCGCGTTTGGGACGTTGGTTCTATGCGCTCAAGCCCGCCAGCTGGCCGAAGCTCTTGGTCCCAGCGCTTTTTGGACAGATCCTCGGCGCAAACCCAAGGGGGCGACTGGATTTCGCCGCGCTCGGATGGGGGCTCAGCTTCACCGTGTTGGGGCTCGGATTCATCGTGTTGCTGAACGACTGGGGCGACCGCGAAGTCGATTCTATCAAGCGTGAGATGTTTCGGGATGGGTGCTCTCCGAAGACCATTCCAGACCAGATCCTCGACGCCCGTGCGGTTGGCGTTGCAGGCGTCTTGCTGGGTGGCGCCACTTTGCTCGTTGCCACCGGCGCGGAGGTTTCGCTTGGGAGGCCGCTTGCGTTCGAATCCGGCCTCGCATGCATGTTGGTGTTCGTCGCCTACACCTTACCGCCGGTCCGCCTCAACTACCGCGGCGGCGGAGAGATCCTGGAGATGTTCGGCGTGGGCGCAGCACTCCCCCTCTACAACGCGTACCTGCAGGGAGGCGCGATCGAACCACGCGTCTGGCCCTGGCTCGCAGGATTCATGGCGCTTTGCCTCGCCAGCGCTGTTGCTAGCGGGCTTTCGGATGAACAGAGTGATCGAGCCGGAGGAAAGCGCACCGTCGCATCGGTTTACGGGAACCAGGTGGCCCGCAATCTGACCGAGGCATCTGTCCTACTCGGCGTCGGAATCTGGCTGTTGGGGGCATTCTTGAAACCCGATTGGGTACCTGTGTGGGCCGTTCTGCCGGCGTCGGCGATCGTATTGTGGAACTTCCGTGAAATGCGGAAAGTTGGCAGCACGGCGGTGACCAACGCGTTTCGATCACAGGGGGCGTACAAACACTTCCTTCATCGGGCGATCTGGCATAGTACGACGGTGGCCGTGGTACTCTTGTGGCTACGAGCAAGACTGGCATGACGGCACGTGCGCGAAATGAGATGCTTCTCCCTCTCGAGGAGCTTGAGGCGAGCATCAACCAATGCCCTTCGGGTCCATTGACGCTCGATCCAGGTCGATCGTCCGCCAGCCCGCTCTCCGAGGTCGTCTCGAGCTTGGCGGACTCCAGCCAGTCTCCTCACTTGGCGGCGGCAGCCGCGGCCGTCGCGGAAGCCCAACTAGAAAGCTTCCCTGAGAACCTCTTCTGGGATTTCGATTTCTACCTGGCATCGATACACCGACGCGCTTCGACGACACCGGACTACCCAGGCTATCTAGAACAGGTGACCAGCCTAACCGTCGGCCTCATGAGGCTGTACGGCCAGCAGTCGGCGATTCGGTTTCGGTACGTACACGATTTCATCTACGGCTTTGATTGGGCGCGTTGGGTTCGTCGCGACCCTGATGCACGAACTCAGGTCGAGCCGTTCGGGCTGGCGTTCCTCAAACAGACCGAGAGCCGAGGTAGGGATATCATCACGCTCATCGAGAGCGATGACGATTGGTATCCGCGTCTCACCGATGGAGACATACGGAACCCGTTTCCGTTTGCTCGCGAACCCGAGGACGAGCTTGCGCTCTATCGGCTCCTGGCTCGACGAGGGGACGTGCCGGTTCAAGCCTGGCGAATCGATGCGGTAACCGATGCCAGCCGGGACTTCGATGCACTTCGGGAAGACGCGGCCGGTTCTCTTGGCATCGGCCGTTAGAGGCGTAACAGCATCGCGATCATCCAGAGCGCAATCAATAGGTTCAGCGCCACGCTCGACCACCAGGCAGCGCGAAACGGATCCGAGGTTCTGGCGCCCGCGAGCAGAGGCCACAACGGAATGATGGCGACGATGGCTCTGGCGGGCATCGACAGCCAGGGCGTCCACAGGAACACGCCGAACGCCGCGAATGCGATTCCCGCCGATGCGAAGCGTCGCGCTGACGACGTCCCGCGCCGAACAGGCCATGTTTTCTTGCCGGCCAAGGTGTCGTCATCGACGTCGGGGAGTGCGGTCAGGATGTTGCTACACACGCCGAGCAGAAACGCCGGTGCGATGACCCATCCTGGCGCAAGTACCGCTTGGGTTTGCATGTAGTAGCCAAGAGACGGCAGCGCTACACCCACTCCGATTCCCTGAACGAGCTCTCCGCCTCCGCGGTAGCTGAGTCGAACGGGGGGGAAACTATAGAGCCACATCAGCAGCACCGCGGCGACTCCGTAGACCGGCAGCCACGGTCGATCGGCGAGCGCCAGTGCCCCTGAGTAGCCGAGCAGAATGACCGCAGCAACACCGGCCGCGCGCGCTACTTGCAGCGGGGTGAGCTTTCCTTCGGGGATGACGCCGGACCCTCCGGAGAGGACGGTGCGCCGACCGCTGTCGCCTTCACGGTCTGCGAAGTCGTTGGCGAATATGATGAACAAGTGGTCCAAGACGCCCCACAGGAGCGCCGCAGCCAGCCAGCCGATGCTGAAGCGCTTGGTCACATGCCACGCTGCGACCTGACCCAAGAGCATGGGCACTACGATGTTGACGTGTGCAAGCGGCCTGGACGCCTGGACCCAGCTTCTCATACCGGTCACGTCCCTCGATATCACGTTTCGATCCTGCTAGGTGTTCCGCGTGCACTCTCCCCTTCGGGACCCCCTCACGAGGCCTGTTCAGTTCTTCACCGGCAAGGGTGGCGTGGGCAAATCGACGATTCTTGGCGCCGTGGCCACCTCCGCCGCCCGCGCCGGCCAGCGCCCGCTCATCGTCGAACTCGGAACTCCCGCGTCGTCGTCCCGATGGTTTCGCGGTGCCGACGCCGCATACGAGCCGTCGGAGGTGAGCCGAGGTGTCTTCGCGACGCGTGTCGAGTTCGAACCGGCGCTGGTCGACTACATCACCTCCAGGTTGAAGCTCCGACCAATCGCCACGCTCGTTGCACGCAATACGTCGCTGCGCCGTCTATTCCTAGCCGCGCCAGGCGTAGATGAGATAGTGACCTTGCATCGCGTGGCAGAGCTTGCCGCGAGTGACCGCTGGGGCCCGATCCTGGTCGATCTCGAATCGACAGGACATGCCTTGATGTTCTTCGATCTTCCCGAAGTTCTCGAGGTGTTTCTCAAGGACGGGCCTCTACGCCAAGTGCTCGACAGCGCGAGCGCGCTCGTCCGAGATGAACAACGCAGCTCGATTCACATCGTTACGGTGCCCGAGGCCTTGGCGGTGAACGAAACGATCCAACTCTACGAACGGCTTCGCGCGCGCAGCGACCTGCACCTAGGCTGCCTGTTTATCAACCGGATTCCTCTCGCGTGGCTTACCGAGGATGAGCAGCGGCTGGTGGACGCCGAGCTCGATGCGGCGGGCGATGGTGACCCTTGTGTCAATCGCTTGAAGCTTGCACGATACATCGCGCGTCGAAATGAGACCGCCGCCAAGTGTCTGCGCGGTCTGCGCAGGGATGTTGACCTCCCAACCTTGAGGTTCGACGCACACGAAGACGACGGCTCGTCCCTCATCGAAACCTTGTCTCGCACGGTCGAAGCCGAGGGGGTCTGGTGATCGAGCTTCCCGATTCGTGCAAGCTCGTGTTCTGCGTCGGCGTCGGCGGCGTGGGTAAGACAACGCTTGCCGCGGCACTCGGACTCGAGCAGGCCCTCATGGGCAAGTCTGTACTCGTCTTGACTGCCGACCCTGCCCGCAGACTCGCGGACGCGCTCGGTATCCAGGGCTTGCGGGACGCGCCATCCAATGTGCCGCTGCCATCGGATGCGACCGGTGGCGAGTTGCACGCATTGATGCTCGAGACGAAGGCAAGCGCCGACGAGATCATTCGAAGGGCGGCCAGCGACGATGCAAGGGCGCAGCGTGTGCTCGACAATCGAATCTACCAAGCATTCTCCAATACGTTGGCGAGATCGCACGCCTACGCCGCGATGGAGCGAGTTCACGAAGCGATGCGCGACCCCCGCTACGATCTGGTGGTCGTCGATACCCCGCCCGCACAAAGCTCGATCGAGATTCTGGATGCGCCCGCTCGTCTCGTTCAGTTTTTGGATCAACGCGTGGTCCGTTGGTTCCTTCAGGCCTCCGATGATTCGCCGACGCTACGCGGCGGGGCGATTGCGCAAGGTCTGCTCAGACTCGTCGCCGGGGATTCTCTCGTTTCAGCGCTAACGGAGTTCCTCAGCGAGATGGCGTTTCTACGCGAGGGGTTCGCCGAACGGGCCCGGGAAGTCCGCGACGCGATGCGATCCACCAGTACCACGTTCGTCCTGGTTTCCTCAGCCGACCCTTTGGGGATCGATGCGGCGCGCGCGGTTACGGCCGAACTCGCGACTCGAGACTTCTTGCTAGGATGTGTCGTGTTCAACCGCGCGTTCATTCCCGAGGTCGGTCTGGCCGCGGACGGTCCGCCTTCTTACCCGGAGTCGCTGGCCGATCTGGCCCCCAAACTCGATCGGCTGTGGTCGCATCTCGCCCAAGAGGAGGCGAAGAAGCATTCAGAGGCCTTGGCTTTCTGTCAGGAGCACGGGTTGGGAGGCTGGTCCCTGCCGGAGGCTACGCGTCCGCTCGGCGACACGTCGGCCCTAGCGGCCTGGATCGACAGCGGACGCAAGGTAGGATCACTCACGTAGCGCGGCCCAAGGCTTTGTTGCATTCTCCGGCCCAACGAGAGGCGACATGCAGCAGATCATCAAACACGACCTGAGCCCGGAATTGGCCAAGAAGGCGGCGAACAAAGCCGCGGAACACTACACCACCAAGTGGGAGAAGTACGACGCCAAGACCACCTGGCTCGACGATTCCCACGCGGAGATCACTTTTCGAGTGAAGGGCGCAAGCGTCGTGGCGACCATCGACATGCAACCCGGACAGGTAGTCGTCGACATGCAGAAGGTTCCACTGCTGCTTCGTCCGTTCAAGAACATGGCCCTCGATGTCGTTCACAAGATGATGGAGAAGTGGATCACGAAGGCGAAGAACGGGGAGCTCGAGTGACGACCACCGGTCTGCGGATCGGGACACTTGGAGCCGCGCGCATCACGCCCATGGCGCTGGTCCGGCCTTCACGAGCCATCGAGGGAGTGACGGTGACCGCTGTGGCGGCTCGCAATCGTGACAGGGCGGAGAAGTTCGCGCGCAAGCACGGCATCGAGAAGGTTCACGAAGACTACGACGCGCTTTTGGCGGATCCTGAGATCGATGCTGTCTACAACCCGCTACCGAACAATCTACACGCGGAGTGGACGTTGCGCGCGCTCGATGCTGGCAAGCATGTGCTTTGCGAGAAACCGTTCACATCCAATGCGACGGAGGCCGAACGCGTTCATCAAGCCGCGGCGCGCAGCGAATACGTGGTCATGGAGGCCTTTCACTATCGATATCATCCACTCGCTCAACGCCTCCGCGACCTGGTCGCGTCAGGAGAGCTCGGAGAAACTCGCTTCATCGAGACATGGATGTGCATCCCACTCCCACTACCGGGCGACATTCGCTACCGCCTCGACTTGGCAGGTGGTGCGACGATGGACACGGGCTGCTACGCGATTCACCTGGCGCGGACGATCGCCGGAGAGGAGCCGGAGGTAGTTTCGGCACGCGCCAAGTTAGCCTCCGAGGAAGTGGACCGCGCGATGGTGGCGGACGTTCGTTTTCCAAGCGGAGCGACGGGTCGAATCAACTGCTCTCTGTGGTCGTGGAAGATTGCGAAGATCGCGGCCTCTGTGAAGCTCGATGGCGGGGAGATTCGGGCCTTCAACCCCATCGTGCCTCAGCTGTTTCACAGCCTGAAGTGGCGCCGAACGGGGGGCTCGTGGACCACGGAGAAGTTTCCGAAGAAGGCGACATACGTCTATCAGCTCGAAGCGTTTCGGGACGCTGTCGTCGACGGCAAGCCGTTCATCACGACGACGGCCGAAGCGGTGAAGACCATGCAGGTCGTGGACGCAGTGTACAGGGCCGCCGGGATGTCGCCTCGCGGGCATGAAGAATGACATCCGGCGTCGGGCCGAACGCCGATTTGCCTAGACTTGTTTCTTGCGAACGGACCAGATGAACCCGTCGTACCAGAAGTGCATCGTCGACATGACGAGCACCAATGCCCAGAGCTGATTGATGTCCGGGTCTACGGCCTCGACGAAGTAGCCGTACGCTGCGCTAGTGCAAACCAGTAGCAGGAGCGCAGCGGGGGCGGCGAACCGTCGGCCTTCCAGCCGGACGAGGCGAATCATGTTCCTTTTCTCGGTCGCCCACACGATCCCGAAGTACTGAATCGCATGAAACACATTCATGATGAAGAAGGCCTCGCCCCAGGTATTGAAGCCCCAGGTGTAGATCGAAACCAAGCCGGTGCTTACCAGGAGAAACGTTTTCTGTGCGGAGATCTTGCGGCCGGCCTGATGCATCCGCCATTGGGCAAAGACGTAGTAGCCAAGGAAGAGCGTGCCACCCGCTAGAACCGGCCACGCCACGTAGGCGTGGTTCGCGTGCATGAAGCCCGGGATCGAGGTGAAGAATACAGACCCCACCGCCTTGTACTCCTCGAAGTCCTCGAAGTGGTCCATCATGGTGGCACCAGCAAGGATGGGACCGGCGTACAGCAACTGGTTCAGCGCCCAATCGAGCTTCCGGCCGGCAAGCGCGTCGTTGCCGACCTTCCCGTCGTAGATGCGCGCGAACCCGAAGGTCTGCATCCCAGAGTGGTACACGTCCCAGAACGTCGCTAGCACGGATACCGAGACGAGGATCCACATGGACGCGTTCATCAGGGCATACAGGGCGATGGGGACACCGACGAAACGCCAGCGATGGAGTTTGAAGATCTCGGGGTTCCCGTGGCTGCGGAAGACGACGATGAAGATGTGAGCGTGGATCAACATGCCGAGGCCCAAACCGGCGACCGTGACGTCCTGACCCCAGAAGACGAACTCGTCCCTGTTGATGGCCATGTCGCTCACCGCGACGCCGAGAGCCAACGCGAGCACTGGCGGCAGCAGGAAGAAGATCCAGTCGTAGACCGGACTCACCATGTATGCGGACGCGATCCGAACCTCGGAGAGGTCGGTGGCGAGCATCGCGGGCGGGGCTTCTGATACCGCCACGCTCACTACCTAGGCGCTTACGAACTGCTTGAGCGCCGCATCGCCGTGGACGTTGCGGAGCTTGCGCAGGGCCAGAGCTTGTAGCTGTCGAATACGCTCTCTGCTGAGCCCGAACTCGCGGCCGATCTCGGCGAGCGTATGTGACTCTTTCTCGCCGATTCCAAATCGCATCCGGATGATGCGCTGTTCACGGGGATTCAAGGTGTCGAGCGCCCGGAGCACCGATCTGGATAGATCCTCGCCGATCACCGAGTCCATGGGCGTCCCCGCCTCATCGTCTGCGATGAGGTCGCGCAGTTCGCTGTTTCCGTCGTTGCCGACCGGCATCTCGAGGGAAACGGTGTCGCGGGAGATCATCAGTAGGTTGGCCACCTGGTCGGTGGGAAGTTTCATCCGCAGGGCGATCTCCGCCGCGGACGGCTCACGTCCGAACTCGGCGGTCAGTTTGCGAGTCATGCCCGTGACCTTGGTCAAGAGCTCACAAGCATGGACTGGAATTCGAATCGTCCGAGCCTGGTCGGTCGTGGCACGCGCCATCGACTGTCGAATCCACCACGAGGCGTAGGTCGAAAGCTTGTAGCCCCGACGGTAATCGAACTTATCGATTGCGCGCATCAGGCCCATGTTGCCTTCCTGAATCAGATCCATGAAGGGTAGGCCGCGCTTGAGGTACTTCTTCGCGATGGCGACCACCAAACGAAGGTTGGCTTCAACCATCTCGGCTTTCGCCCGTTCGACGTCCGCATGTGCCGTCGAGACGGTCTCTTGTAGCTTGCGGAGCTGATTCGCTGAGAGCCCGGAGTCTGCTTCTGCCTTCATGCGGGGGGAGGACCCTTCCTCGCACGACTGCACATACGAATCGAGTGCGCACAGCACCGCCTCGAAGCTGGAATCGATCGCAGCCTCCCTAACAGCCAACTCGCCGGCCGTGACTCGCTCCCGCACTTCGGTAATGTCGTCGGCGTGGAGCTTGGCTTCGACCACCGCATCGAAAATGACTTGCCGACCCTTCTCGATCTGACGAGCGAGCTCGACCTCACCTTCGCGCGTGAGGAGACTGACCGAGCCCATCCAATCGAGATAGGTCTGCACTGGCTCCGCGCTGAGGAGGTTGGTCTTCTCGGCTGGCTTGGCCGCACGTCGACGGTCCGCCTTCCGGTTCTTGCCTTGCTTGACCGTCACTTCGACGCCCGCGGCTTCGATTCGGCGGAGGAACTTCCGAACGTTTCCTTGCGTCGCTCCTATCTCGGCGATCACCGCAGACGCTTCGTTGTAGGTGATCCAACCCCGCGCTTTGACGGCATCGATCACTTCGTTCATGAGGACAGTGTTACTGGATGTTTTTGCTGGCATTGCTAGTTCTCCGCTGTGTCTAAGCCGGTGGTACCACCATGCTGGAAAAGTAGCAACCATATGATCACAAAAATCTAGTTAGACTGTGAACGGAGAATCACCCAAGAGGGTCGTCGAGAGCGTGATATCCCTGAAACTCCTTGTCTTTTTCCTTGTTGCCGGGGTAGGGCTTGCGGGCCTCTCCTGATGGCATTCTCTCGCCGAGGTGACTCCGGCTGACGAGCCTCGGAAGAACTGATTGAATACTCATTCATTTTCTGCTTGCGACCACTCGGGAGCAGCCCCTAGGATCCGGAAGCATGTTCGAACAGCGTTATCCCGTCTTACGTTCCAAGGCCGACACGAAGTCCGAGGCGCACCAGGCGAACCGTTCGGGCAATCTCCTGGCATTGCAGGAAGTCGCTGAAGCGCTCGCGAAAGCCAACGGAGGCGGTGGCGAAAAGTATACGAACCGCCACATCGCGCGTGGCCGCATCCTGCCGCGTCAGCGCATGGAGATGCTTCTCGATCGCGACAGCTTCTTTCTAGAGATTGCAGCGCTTGCCGGCCACGGGATGAGAGGCGAGACGAGTGGCTCTTCGGTCGTTGGCGGTGTCGGCATGGTGAGTGGCGTCGAGTGCTGTCTCATCGCGAGCGAAGCGACTGTGAAGGGCGGTGCGATCAGTCCGACAAGCATGTTGAAGAGCGGCCGGCTCGCGGAGATCTGCGAGCAGAACCGGTTGCCGGGAATTAGCTGCATCGAATCCGCGGGAGCTGATCTGCCAAAGCAAGATCAGATCTTCGTCCCCGGTGGTGCGGGTTTTCGTCATCTCACCCAACGTTCCGAGAACAAGATCCCGACCATCTGCCTCGTGTTTGGGAGCTCGACTGCCGGCGGCGCCTACATCCCAG